>CAZPZQ010000029.1:0-19504 GCA_964590745.1 uncultured Mycobacterium sp.
AAGGCGATGTTCCTCGACGACCTGCTCAACGGCAGCCGCAAACAGTTGGCGGCGCCGTTCGCGGACATCGTGCTTTTCGCCCGGGACTGGGGGTTCCGCCTGGCCGACGTCAAAGCACCCGTGTATTGGTGGCACGGTGACCACGACCACATCGTTCCGATCGGCCATGGCGAGCACGTGGTGTCCCGGCTACCACATGCGAAGCTCTTTCGACTGCCGGATGAAAGCCACCTCGCGGGCCTCGGTCGAGGTGAGGAGATCCTGCGCGCCATGACCGAAGTGTGGGACAGCGTCGCTTGACGTCACGGCAGCTGCAGGTGGGCCAGTGTGACCGGTGGCAGGTACATCCCGATCAGGGTGCGATGCCACCATCTGCGGTCTCGTCGCAGTTCGCGCCACGTGCTGAACCGGTAGATGTAGAGCAGTCCCCGCACGTAGTGGGGCGGCGTATCGGGGAATGGGTTGTGCCGCAGCAAACGCAGCGTCGCCCGGTCATTTTTCAACAGCCGCGCCATGAACGCGTCCCGCCACGGTTGTGCGTATATCGGCGAGATAGCGGCGAACCACATCAGCCAGTCCAGGCGCAGATGATAAGGCGCCCATTGTCGCGGCAGCCGGTCAAGCCCGCCGGGCTTGCCTTTGAAGTCGTATTCTTTCCAGACCGTCTGCTCGGTGATCTTTGCCTCGTCGGTGCCCTCGATCACCACTTCGCGACGGGTCCGCCCGACGGTGCCGAACGCGCCGTAAGTGTTGACCAAGTGAAACGGATTGAAGGACAAGTTCATCCGCTGATTGCGGGAGAGCATGTTGCGGACCGGCCAATAACTGAGCACCACCGCGGTCGCGGTGAACGCCATCATCAGGGCGACGAACCAGAGTGGCGGCTGTGGCGGAGCCGGCGGCTCGCGGATCGGTAGCACCGTTGCGGCCTGCGGAGTGGCGATCGCGCCACCGGCCAGGATGATGGTCAGCCAGTTCAGCCAGGCGAAGTTTCCGGATGCCACCAGCCACACCTGGGTGATGATGATGATCGCGGCCGCCACACTGGCCACCGGCTGCGGGGCGAACAAGCCGAACGGCACAACGAGCTGAGCGAAATGATTGCCCGCCACCTCAATCCGGTGCAGCGGTTTGGGCAGATGATGAAAAAACCAGCTCAGCGGTCCCGGCATGGGCTGGGTCTCGTGATGGTAATACAGGCAGGTCAGATTTCGCCAGCAGGCATCGCCGCGCAGCTTGATCAATCCGGCGCCGAATTCGAGCCGGAACACCAGCCAGCGTGCCAGCCACAACACCAGCACCGGTGGTCCGACCCGGTCATTGCCCAGGAAGATGGCCAGGAATCCGCTTTCCAGCAACAGCGATTCCCAACCGAACGAATACCACGTCTGCCCGACGTTGACGATGGAAAGGTACAACACCCAGAGCAGCAGCCAACCGAGCATCACCGCCCAGAGCGGTACCCGGTTGCCCCCGCCCGCGACGATGGCCGCCGACAGCGCGGCGCCCAACCAGCAGACGCCGGCGAAGAACCGGTCCGAGTAGTGGATGTGAAAGATGCTCGGTGCCGTGCGGAATGATTGCCGCTGGAGGTATCGCGGTATCGGCAACATGCCATGTTCGCCGAGCAGCGCACGGAACTGCCGCACCGCGGCGATGAAGGCGATCAGATAGACGGCCGCGATGCCGCGCTCCAGCACCAGTCGGCCCAGCCAGTATTCGGGTGCGGTAAACCATTCCATGTTCGCGTCTCGGCCGGCAACTCTTCGGTGTGATGTTCATACCACCAGTTGCCGGTCCGGGTCAGTGGGTTGACAGGGCTCGGCGCAGCAAATGCATGGCCACGGTCGTCGAGCGATCCCGGATATCGGCACGATTGCCGGGCAGTCGGACGGTCCGAGTGAGCATCCGACCGTCACCGAGCAGCACACTGAAACAGACGGTGCCCACCGGCTTTTCCGCGGTGCCGCCGCCCGGGCCGGCGATCCCGGTGATTGACACCGCGGTGTCCGCCCGAAAACGCCGCAGCACCCCGGTCGCCATCGCTTCGGCCACCGGTTCGGAAACCGCACCCTGTTCGGCGATCAACGCCGAGTCCACCCCGAGCAGCTCCACTTTCGCGTCGTTGGAATAGGAAACGACGCCGCCGGCAAGGTAGTCGGATGCCCCCGCCACTTCGGTCAGCCGGGCCGCTAATAGCCCGGCGGTACAGGATTCCGCGGTCGCGATGCGGCGCCCGGCCAGTAGTTTGGCGACCAGATCGTCGACCCGGGAGCCGTCTTCGGAATAGATTGCGGCGGCGTGATGCTCGCGCAGCACGGTGAGCAAGTCGGTGTACACCGGGGCGGCGTCGGGTTCGTAACGGGTGACCATCTCGATCTCTCCGCGCCGCAAGCAGGTGGTGATCTCGAGTCGCCCGAAGTCAGCGATTCGTTGTTCGGCCTGACGCAGCGTGGCGGCCAGGCTGGACTCTGGCAGCGGGAACATCCGGATGGTCTGCTGCCGGTAGCTGGTGCGGTCGGCGATCGCGGCCTGCACGGCCGGGGCCTGCACCGCCGCCCGCCACATCGGCTGCAGCTCACGCGGCGGTCCGGGCAACACCACGATCGTCGGCTGTCCGGGCACCACCAGCCCCGGCGCGGTTCCCACCGGGTCGATCACCGATGCCCCGGCCGGAATCAGCGCCTGCTTGCGGTTGGCCGCCCGGACAGTGTCGAAATCGACGCCGACGTCCTCCCGGAAGCGTTCCATCAGCGGCTTCAGGATCTCGGCGATCCTGGCCTCGAGCGCGTCGTCGAGCACCAGGTCCCGCCCGCAGAAGTGAGCCACCGTCTCGACGGTCAGGTCATCGGCCGTCGGCCCCAGACCGCCGGTGGTAATGACCAAGTCCATGCCCTCGCCGGCCAAGAAGTGCAGTTGGGCCTCGATGTCGCGGCGGCGGTCAGCGCAGATCAACACGTGCGCCAGTTCAACGCCCAACTCAAGGAGCCGGTCGGCGAGCCAGGGCCCGTTGCGATCCTGGATCCGGCCGGTCAAAACCTCGGTGCCGGTGACCACAATGCCGGCGCGTGCGCTCACCGGTCCGAGACTACGGCGTCGACATCAGGGCAGGCCGGAAATCACCGGTACCGCCACCGGGGCGGACGGCAGGAAGGCGCCTGGCGCGACCGCTGCTGGAGCAGCGGCAACCGGCGCCGATCCACCCAGATTGGGCAGCGGGAAGGGCAGCACCGAGCTGAGGTTGCTTGGCATCGGGAAGCCGGGCAAGCCCGACCCGCTCGCCGGGTTGCCGGCTCCGGGGCCGGTGGCGGCCGGCGCCGGCGGCAGGTTGATTGTGGCGCTGGCGATCGAACCGGGCGTCTGCGCCGTTGGCGGTGCCAGCGACGGGCCGGCCAAGGTGGATGCGGTGGTTTGCAGCAACTGTTGCGGAATGGCGGCCGATGAAGCGATGGCCTGCTCGAGCAGGCCCGGAAGCCCGGGACTCGGCGCGGCAATGTCCGCGGTGGCAGCCGCGCTCGACACCACCGCGGTCAAGAACAGACCGGCGGCGACGCCCGCGGTGACGGTGCAGTTTCGGATACGTGACATGGTTCTCCCAATCCCTAATGACGGCAGGTCGCAACGAACCTAGCCGTCGCGGCCGCTGTTGTGCGCGTGACACAAGTGCCGCTTTATGGAACCGTTGCGAACGAGAGTCGTGGCAGTGACCTGGCCGGCCGATCCGACAATGGCGGTTGACCGGCAAGGCGACGGGAGAGCATGTCGGATGATCCAGTTAGAGGTCCAGCAGGCCGATGTGACCACGCTCGAGGTGGACGCGATCGCCAATGCGGCGAACACCCAGCTTCGACACGCCGGCGGTGTGGCCGCGGCGATCGCTCGAGCCGGTGGTGCCGAGGTGCAGCGCGAGTCCACCGAAAAGGCGCCGATCGGTCTGGGTGAGGCGGTGGAGACCACCGCCGGTGACATGCCGGCCCGCTATGTGATCCATGCGGCGACCATGGAGTTGGGCGGGCCGACCAGCGCCGACATCATCGCGCGGGCGACCCGATCGGTGTTGCGCAAGGCCGACAGCCTGGGGTGCCGTTCACTGGCGCTGGTGGCGTTCGGCACCGGCGTCGGCGGTTTCGGATTGGACGATGCCGCACGGCTGATGGTCGGCGTTGTGCGCGAGCACCGCCCCCAATCCCTGCAGCGGGTGGTGTTTGCGACGCACGGCGATGCGGCCGAGCGGGCGTTCCGCGCCGCGACGAAAGCGGCTGAGCCCGCGGGCGATGACTGATCGAGTTTCGGCGCTACTTCGCCAGCCAGCTCTGAATCTTGCCCAAATCCCTGGTGTAGGAAAGCATTACGGAATCCTCGTGGTGTGATCCACCGCTGACTGTATTCTGACCGCCCCAGACCACATGCACGTGGAACAGGCCACGGATATAAACATCGACGCGCTGGTATTCCTTGCGTTGCCAACCCGACTGCTCGGCCAGCTCGGCGAGGGCCTGCCGTTCGTCGGTTGCGGTAGTCATGGGTCGGTCCTCCCTGCCGGACGCCTACGGGGCGACATGCGCATCGGTCGCACACGCTAGCAGTTAACCGTGGGGAGCCGCGGATCGCCGGGAGCCGGTGGTGGCAGACTGGACAGTTGCAGCCGGCTGAGCGGGCGGAGGCGGTTCATCATGGCGACACCGGGACAGCGCCGATCGGTTCGCTTCGAGCACGACGAGTGGGATATCACCGGCAGCGTCGGATACACCGCATTACTGGTGGCCGGGTGGCGCGCGATCCATACCGCGGGGCCCCGGCCGGTGGCTTCCGACCGTTACGCCAAACTTTTCGTCACCGCCTCCGGTGATCCGTATCTGACTGCGCTGTTAGCTGACCCACCGGTGTCCACCGACGCGACGGTGTTCCCGCGGCTCTACGGGGTGCAGACCCGATTCTTCGACGAGTTTTTTCAATCCGGTGCGGGTCAGGGCGTTCGGCAGGCGGTGATCTTGGCAGCCGGCTTGGACGCACGAGCATATCGACTCGACTGGCCGGCCGGCACCACGGTCTTTGAAGTCGACCAGCCCAAGGTGCTGAAATTCAAAGCCGGCGTGCTTTCCGATCACCGTCTTCAGCCCCATGCGCAGCGCCGGGAAGTAGGGGTAGACCTGCGCGACGCTTGGACCACGCGGTTGACGGCGGCGGGTTTCAATCCGGAAGCACCAGCGGCCTGGTCAGCAGAGGGCCTGCTGCCGTATCTGAGCGGGCCGGCCCAGGATGCGCTGTTAGCCGGTGTCGACGGCCTGTCCGCACCGGGCAGCCGTCTTGCGGTGGGTGCGCTGGGATCGGGTTTCGATCCGGAGCGGCTTGCTGCCCTCGAAGCCACCCATCCCGGCATAGCGATGTCGGGAGATATCGACTTTTCCACGCTGACCTACCCCGACGACACCAGAGCCGACCCTGCGGCATGGCTAGCACGCCGTGGCTGGGCGGTCCGCAATCACGGCACATCGCTGGACTTGCTGGCGCGCTACGGCCGGACCCCGGCCGAGGTGGACACCCAAGTCGACGCGGTGCTGGGTTCTGCATACCTGGTCGCCACCCGATGAACCCCAGCCGCTCAGCCGGCGATGCGCTCGCCGAGATCGACGCCAGTCCCGTAGGTTCGGAAATCGGTGCATTTTTCGACCTGGATGGCACATTGGTCGCCGGGTTCACCGCCACCGCCCATGCCGGGCACCGGATTCGCCGTCGGCAGGCGCGAATCGGAGAACTGGCCGGTGTCGTCGAGGCCGCGATGCGGTACCGGTTCGGCCGGATGCAGTTTGAGCGACTCCTGGTTCGCGCCGCCGGATACCTGCGCGGCGAATCGATCGCGCGACTCGACGCGCTCGGCGAATGGCTGTTCGTCGATCGGATCGCGGCCCGGGTCTATCCGCACATGCACGAAATCGTGCACGCACACCAGCGGCGTGGTCACACCGTGGTGCTCAGTTCGTCGGCGCTGACCATCCACGCCGAACCGGTGGCACATTTCCTCGGCATCGAGCATGTGCTGTGCAACCGTTTCGAACTCGACGGTCAGGGCCGGTTGACCGGCGGGATCGTCGAACCGATTATCTGGGGGCCGCGGAAAGCAGCGGCGGTCCAGCAATTCAGCGCCAACTACGACGTGTCGCTCCCGGACAGTTACTTCTACGCTGACGGCGCCGAAGACGCTGCCCTGATGTCGCTTGTCGGCCAGCCCCGGCCGGTCAATCCGCGCCCGGGACTGGCCACCATCGCGACAAAACGCGGCTGGCCGGTGCTCAACGTCGCCGGGTCCGGACGCGCCGGCTCGGCTGCTCCGGTGCGTTACCTGATTGGGTTGGGCAGACGACGCCGCCCGTGGTCCACCCTGCGACCGGAACAGGCCGGGCACTAAACTAGAACACGTTTCAATCGAACCTACGGTTCGGAGTTAAGGAGCAGACATGCACACCGCGATCTGTGACGAGCTCGGCATCGAGTTTCCGATCTTCGCGTTCACGCACTGCCGCGACGTGGTCGTTGCAGTCAGCAAAGCCGGTGGTTTCGGCGTACTCGGGGCGGTCGGCTTCACCCCCGAGCAACTCGAGATCGAACTCAACTGGATCGATGAGCATATCGGCAACCATCCCTACGGTGTCGACATCGTGATCCCGAGCAAGTACGAAGGGATGGACTCGCACCAGTCTGCTGACCAGCTCACCGATACGCTGCGATCGATGGTGCCCCAGGAGCACCTGGATTTCGCCCGGAAAATACTCGCCGACCACGGCGTCCCGATCGACGACAGCAACGACAGCGCGCTGCAGTTGCTCGGCTGGACCGAGGCGACCGCCACCCCGCAGGTTGAGGTGGCGCTGCAGCACTCGAAGATGACGCTGATCGCCAACGCTCTGGGCACCCCGCCGTCGGACATGATCAAACACATCCATGACTCCGGGCGCAAAGTGGCGGCGTTGTGCGGCTCACCGTCGCAGGCCCGCAAGCACGCCGACGCCGATGTGGACATCATCATCGCCCAGGGCGGTGAGGGCGGTGGTCACTGCGGTGAGGTCGGTTCGATCGTGTTGTGGCCGCAGGTGGTGAACGAGGTCGCCCCGCGACCGGTGCTGGCGGCCGGCGGTATCGCCAGCGGTCAGCAGATCGCCGCGGCCCTCGCCATGGGCGCAGAGGGCGCCTGGACCGGATCCCAGTGGCTGATGGTCGAAGAGGCTTCCAACACCGCCGTTCAGCAGGCGGCGTATGCGAAGGCGAGCAGCCGGGACACCGTCCGGAGCCGGTCGTTCACCGGCAAGCCCGCCCGGATGCTGCGAAACGACTGGACCGAAGCCTGGGAGCAACCCGGCAATCCGGAACCACTCGGTATGCCGCTGCAGTACATGGTGTCCGGCATGGCGGTGGCGGCCACCCAGAAATATCCGAACGAGACCGTCGACGTCGCGTTCAATCCGGTCGGACAGGTGGTTGGGCAGCTGACGAAGGTGGAGAAGACATCGGCGGTGATCCAGCGCTGGGTCCAGGAGTACCTGGAGGCGACCGGCCGGCTGGAGGAAATCAACGCCGCGGCCATTATCTGATCCAAACCCGTGGTGCCGGCAGTGCCGTGCCTACTTCACCAGGGTGAACTGGTTGACGTCGATATAACCGATCCGGAAGCCCTTGGCGCAGCCCGTCAGGCAGTGCAGGTAGCGCTGGTAGACCTCTTCGGACTGGATCTCGATGGCGTCACCGCGATAGGCCTGAAGCACCTCGGCCCAGCGGTTGAGTGTCGTGACGTAATGGGGTTGCAGCGACTGCCGGCGAGCCAGCGTGAAGCCGGCCTTCGACGAGCGTTCCTGCGCCATTTCGATCGACGGCAACCGGCTGCCGGGAAATATCTCGGTGACGATGAATTTCATGAAGCGGGCCAGTGCGACAGTCAACGGCATGCCGCGGTCCACCATCTGCTTACCGGTCAACCCGGTGATGGTGTGCAGTAGTAACACACCGTCGTCGGGCAGCACGCTGCGGGGCATCGTGAAAAAGTCGTGGTAACGGTCGTGGCCGAAGTGCTCGAACGCGCCGATCGACACGATCCGATCAACTGGTTCATCGAACTCCTCCCACCCGGCGAACAGCACCCTTCGGCTGCGCGGGCTGTCTGTCTTGGCGAACTTGCTGTGCACATAGACGGCCTGGTTTTTGCTGAGGGTCAGCCCGACGACGTTGACGTCGTATCGCTCGACGGCGCGCTGCAGCGTCGAACCCCATCCACAGCCGACGGCGAGTAACGTCATGCCCGCCCGTAGTCCCAACTTGTTCAGGGCCAGGTCGATCTTGGCGAACTGGGCTTCTTCCAGCGTCATGTCGTCGCGCTCGAAGTAGCCGCAGCTAATAGGCCCGGGGCGGATCGAGAAAAAGCGCGAAGAAATCATCGAACAGGTCATAGTGGGCCTGCACGTCGTCGAAATGCGGCTCAAGATCCATTCGAGCACCCCCAACCGCCGTAGCTTCCCGGTGGTTTCGCTCGGCTGCGCTCATCGGGAGCCGCCGAGAAAATGGTACGCCCGCCTCAGCCGACAAGCCTTAACCCCGATCCCCCAGAAACGGACGGATGGCCAGCACGTAACACCCGAACGCTGCCAACGGCGCCAACAGCGGCAACCACGTAACCCGCAGCGGGAAGGCGGTTGCGACCAGACCAACAAAGGTGAGCCCCGCCAACGCAATGACGGTCGGTGCCGTCACCGCGGCGGTGTGCCGCAGGATCAGATAGCTGGCGGCGGCAAACCCGGACACCGCCGCAAGTACCGGCGGAGTGGTCCCGAACCCAATCGCCGACGCGGCCAACAGCACCGCAAGTGTGGCGGCTGGGCGGTAAACCACCCCCGCCAGCACCGAAATCACGGCTGCCGCCGCGGCAACGACGGCCGGCCCAGCCGCGCCGACCGCGGTGGTGAGCGCCATCAACACACCGAATCCAGTTGGCAGCACTGCGGATACCAGCCGGGTCATTTGCGCACTCCGGATACGGGCCGACGCAGATCAGTCACCAGCCGCATCGCCTGCTCGAGCGGGCGGTCCTTCGGCCAGGGCGCCACGTCGACACCGATCGTGGCCATATCGCGGTACATGGCGGATCGCTGCAACGCCCACAGGCGTGCCACCAGCGGATCGGGGGCCCCCTCGAATGGTGAACCCGGTAGAACGTCGACGGCCAGCACCGTGTGCCCGCGTTTGCGCAGATCGATCAGGGCAGAAGTGAATTCGGTATCGAGCATGGTGGAGAACGCGATAATGACCGCGCCGGGCGGAACCGCGGCGCGCGGCGCGAGCGTGCCGGTGGTGGTTTCCGAGCTACCGCCAGCGCCGAGGACGGCGTCGAGCACCCGGTAAAACTGTCGCTGGCCGATGTCGACGCCGAGCCAGCGCGGTCGGCGGTCACCGAGCCGGACGATACCGGCACGGTCACCGTTGCGCAGCGCGGCTTGCACCACTTGGGCTGCACCGCGCACCGTCCGTTCGGTGGCCCGGGTCGCCGGACCGCTCGGTTGGGCATAAGCGTCGACCAACACCACCATGTCAGCGGCGCGGTCGGTCAACCGCTGTGTCACGTGCAGGCTGCCGCGCCGCGCGCTGACCGGCCAATTGACCGCGCGCAGCGGGTCGCCGGGCACGTATGCGCGAATGTCGGCGTATTCGACTCCGCGGCCGGTGTGGCGGGTCAGGTGGGTGCCCAGGCGGTCCAGTAACTCGGTATGCGGGAGCGGCGTGGATTGCGGTGGGGTCAGCGGAAACACGGTGATCTCCGCGGCATCGACCATCGCCGTCCCGGACAGCAGCCCACCGCGCCCCACGGTGTTGATCTCGACCCGCACCGGGTATCTCCCCCATCGTTCGGCGCTGACCGCCACGGCCTTTCCCGGCCCGGACCCCGGGATCTCGACGTCGGCCACCTCCAGCCGCATGGTCGGATGCGCCGAAACGAGGAGGGCCAGCGGCGTCTCCGAGGGTTCCGCCGTCGCCCAGACGTTCAATTCGACCTGTTCGGCTTCAAAACAGCGTTGCGTGGCGGGCTGCGCATGCACCCGGATGGTCGGAACGGGCGGCTGCCAGCTTATTGAGCACAGCACTCCCAGCAGCGGTGCGACGAAGGCGACCAGCTGCCAGCTCGATCCGATCACCGCGATGGTCAGCGCGGCAGCCGCGCTGGTAGCCAGCGCCAGCGCCAACGGCGAAACGCGCCAGCGTAACTCGACGTCGACGTGGTGGGTTCCGGTCACGTCGGACGCGCCGGTTCTGGGCCGCCGGGCGTTCGCGGCACCGGGAGCCGTCGCAGCAGCTCCTCGACCACATCGGAGCCTTGGATTCGGCGCACCCACATCTCCGGCCGCAGCGTGATCCGGTGCGCCACCGCAGGCGTGGCGAGTGCCTTGACGTCCTCGGGTATCACGTAGTCGCGGCCGAGCAACAGCGCGCGTGCTCGCGCCAGCTGGACCAGGTCGAGCTCGGCCCGAGGGCTGGCGCCGACCGCGACCTGCGGGTGTTGCCGGGTGGCGGTCGCCAGCGAAACCACATAGTGCAGCACATCCTCGTGCACGCTGACCTGCTCGACCGCTTCGCGCATGGCCACCAGTTCGTCGGCGTTCACCACCTGGCCCACCGTCGGCTCAACCGAACCGCGGTCCAGCCGGCGGCGCAGCATGACCGCTTCGTCGCGCTCGGAGAGATAGCGCAGCTCCAGCCTGATCGCAAACCGGTCCAGCTGTGCCTCCGGCAACGGATAGGTGCCCTCGTACTCGATCGGGTTGTCGGTTGCCAAAACGATGAATGGTGCTGGTAGTCGGTGGGTTTCACCGTCGATGCTGACCTGCCCCTCGGCCATCGCCTCCAGCAGCGCGGCCTGCGTCTTGGGCGGTGTCCGGTTGATCTCGTCGGCCAGCAACAGATTGGTGAAAATGGGTCCGCGCCGGAATTCGAATCGGCCCGATTGCATGTCGTAGATGGTCGAGCCGAGTAGATCCGCCGGCAACAGGTCGGGAGTGAACTGCACCCGGGTGAACTCTAGCCCCAGCGCAGCGGCGAACGACCGGGCAATCAGTGTTTTGCCTAGTCCGGGAAGGTCTTCGATGAGCACGTGGCTACGGGCTAGGACGGTAGTCAGGATCAACGCCAGCGCCGACCGCTTCCCCACCACGACTCGCTCGATTTCGTCGAGCACCGCTTTGCAGCGTCCGGTTGTGGTTCCGGCAGCATCTGACAGATCGCTGCTCACTGCTGTTCCAGCCGCTGCAGGATCTGTTCCAAGACGACGCGACCGGGCCCCCGGTCGTCTCCGCCGGTGTGGGCGATGTTGCCCGGATCGACCCACTCCCACAGCTCGGCGCCGAACAACATCCGGCCGGTGGCGTCGAACGCGCCGGAGTTTTTCACCCGTCGTTGACCGGTAGCGAGTTCGAACCGCCGGGCCAGGATCGGCCGCCAATGCCGATCCCAGTCCATCCGAGTGGATTCCGACCAGTGAATCCGGGTTTCCGCACCGGACATCCAGTGCCGCAACGAATCTTCAGAATCATCGGTACTCTCCCGATCCGGCGACAGTTGGGCGCCCGATGCTCCCAACAAACCACGGATACCGAAAAGCAGAAGTCCCATCGCGATACCCGCTATCCACGGTACGAGTTGTTGCTGGCGAACCGACACGACCAACAGTTCCAGGCCGGAAACCAGTAGGACACCCAAAACTATCAGGCTTTTCATCTCCGGCTCGGTAACTCGGCGAGCACCACCCGAAGCGCTCGAACAGCATCGTCGCGGTGTCGCTCGGTCATCAGGTGTGCGCTGAACCGTGCCTCAGCGAATAATTTCACCAGACGTGTCGCGTTGTCCGCGGGCAGCGCATGCTGTTCGACGGCCCGGGCCAATACCTCGGTCGGGGTGTCAAAGGCTTGGGGTGCGGCATCGGGCAGCCGGGTGAGCTCACGTTCCATCGTCGCGTAGCAGGCGATGATGGCTTCCCGCGGTGCGCGTCCGAGCTCGGCGATTTCGGCTAGGCCGCGTTCCGCCGCCCGAGCCAGCGACGCCGAACCGGCGGCGACGTCGTGGGAGGCGTCGGGCTCGTCGAGGGGAACCGCTGGCGGCGCTGATTGGCTGCGCTGGCGGCGAGCGGCGGCCACAGCGCCTGCAATGACCATCAGTAGCATCGCGGCCGCGGCCGCGGCGAGATACCCGAACATGTCCCCGCCGGGGTCCGGCCGCGGCGGTTTCTGCTGCGGAGTGGCACCGGCCGGGGGCGAGCTGCCTGCGGTTGTCGGCACATCGCTGCCGGCCGTCGAGGTCTTTCCAGCCGGGCCGAAATCGAAGTGCCCGACCACTTTGGTCAGCAGCCACATCAGCAGCAGCCAAGCCGACAGCAGTGCGAGGCAGATCAGCAGCACCCGCCAGCTTGGACGCTCGCCACGGCCGATCCGCCGGGCGGAGAGGGCACCCAGGCTGGCAACCATCGCGCGCCGGTGCCGCAGCCGGGTGATGATCGAGAGGGCGACAATGGCGAGGGACACGCCTAGCACGATGACCACTACAGCCAACGCCGCCGGGCTGTCAGCTTGCTGATGACGCGACGCGCGTCCAGCGGCCGGCAGGTGCCCGCGCAACGCCGCAGCAACCACGATCAACAAGGTGATCAGCCCGATCAGGCGCCCAGTTGACTTGTCGATACCGGTGTGCGCCATCGCGACCTCCTAGCGGTACTTTAGCCACTACTTCAAGTCGACGGAGCCGCTGTTTTGGGCCGGCGCTGGTGACAGCGAAACTGCGCTCAGGGCGCGAACAGGGCCCGCCGCCGTGGACCGCGCCGCTAGCGCAGTCTCGACGGCCGGGTCGCAGTGTGTTGCTGCAGTGTGTTAAGGAGCCGGCTTCTCGTCGTGCCCACCGAACTGCTTACGCATCGCCGACAGCGCCTTGTCGGCGAACTCGTCCAGGCGCCGGGAGGCGAACCGGGAATACAGCGCCGACGTCAGCACCGGCGCGGGAACCCCCTCATCTATTGCGGCAATCGAGGTCCACCGGCCCTCGCCGGAATCGGAGACCCGTCCGGCGAACTCGGCCAGATCAGGCGCTTGATGCAGCGCAATCGCAGTCAAATCCAGCAGCCAGGAACCGATGACACTGCCTCGCCGCCACAGTTCAGCGACCTGGGGAATATCGATGTTGTACTGGTAGAACTCCGGATTGGTCAGCGGAGCGGTCTCGGCATCGCCGTGCCCCTGTTGTTCGCGGGTGCCAATGTCGGCGTTGCGCAAGATGTTCAAGCCCTCGGCGAGCGATGCCATCATCCCGTACTCGATGCCGTTGTGCACCATCTTGACAAAGTGGCCGGCCCCGGAGGGTCCGCAATGCAAATAGCCTTTCTCGGCCTGCCCGACCGCACCGTCACGCCCCGGTGTGCGTGGTGCGGCGTCGACGCCGGGTGCCACGGTGGCGAAAATCGGCTCGGCATGGCCGAAAGCGTCGGAGTCTCCGCCGATCATCAGGCAGTAGCCGCGGTCGCGACCCCACACACCCCCGCTGGTGCCGCAGTCCAGCAGCCGAATTCCCTTGTCGGCCAGCAGCTTGGCATGGACGATGTCGTCACGGTAGTAGGAGTTGCCGCCGTCGATGACGATGTCACCCTTGTCCAATGTGTCGGCCAGGTCCTTGATCACGCCGGTGGTGATGTGCCCGGCGGGCACCATCACCCAGACCACCCGCGGGGCCGCCAACTTCTCGGCCAGCTCTGCCAATGCGGACACCCCGGTGGTGTTTTCTTCGCCGGACATCGCCTTGACCGCGTCCGGGTTGTGGTCATACACCACGCACTCGTGGCCGTCTTTGACCAACCGACGAACGATGTTGGCGCCCATGCGGCCCAAGCCGATCATCCCTAGCTGCATTGTGTTGGTTCTCCTTACTTGGACGACTTCGACGTGGGGCTTCCCGGCAGCCACGGCTGTTGCCAATTCCGGTGGCCACGTACCAATGCCTGCGCGGCTTCCGGACCCCACGAGCCGGGTTGGTAGCTGTGCACCCTGCCGGGATTGTCCAGCAGCGGCTGCACAATCCGCCAGGTTTCTTCGATGCTGTCTTCCCGAGCGAACAACTGGCGATCCCCGGTCAGCCCGGCATACAGCAGCCGCTCGTAAGGCTGTATCGGTTCACCCAGATCCTGGGCGAACGACGAGTCCAGGTGCACGTTGCGCCACGAATCGCCGTCTCGGGCAACTAGTTGCAAGCGCATGCCGGGATCGGGATCGATGCGCAGCACGATCTGGTTCCGCTCGGCCCGTTCCCGCTCGGGCATGAATCCCAACACCGGAACACGGTGAGTGAACAGCCGCACCTCGGTCACCCGCTCCGGCAGCGCCTTACCGGCGCGCAAAAAGATCGGCACCCCGGCCCAGCGCCAGTTCTCGATCTGCAGCCGCAGCGCCACGAACGTCTCGGTCGCTGAGTCGCCGGCCACTCCGGGTATGTCGAGATAACCGCGATACTGGCCGCGTACGTAATGGTCCGGGTCCAGCGCCGGCATAGCCCGGAACACCTCGGCTTTCTTGTCGTTGAGGTCGTCGTCGCTCGGACCAACCGGCGGCTCCATCGCGACGAGCGCGAGCACTTGCAGTAGATGGTTTTGCACCACGTCGCGCATCGCGCCCACCGCGTCGTAGAACTTGCCTCGGTCGTCGACGCCGAAGTTTTCCGCCATGGTGATGTGCATCTCGGCGACGGTTCGCCGATCCCACAACTCGGCCAGCGTGGTGTTGGCGAAGCGCAGATACTCCAGATCGGCGACCGGCTGTTTGCCCAGGAAGTGATCCACCCGCAGGATCTGATCCTCGTCCAGCACCGCGCGCAGTCGGGTGTTGAGGTCACGCGCCGAGGCCAGGTCGTGGCCGAACGGCTTCTCCACCGCCACCCGCGAACCCGTCAGCAGCCCGGCCTGGCCCAGATTCTCGACGATCGGGGCGAACAGCGATGGTGGCATCTCCAGGTAGTACAGGCATCGACGGTCCGATCCGATGTGCTCGGCCAGCGATTTGTACAGCACGGTATCGGTAACATCGCCGTGCAGATATGACAGCCGGTTGGCCAGCCGACCGAACACGTCTTCGTCGAACTGCTCGCCGGTCTGTTTGATCGCATCGCGAGCCCGGTTGACGAGCTCCTCGGTGCTGATGTCGTCGCTGGCCACTCCCAGGATCGGACAATCCAGCAGGTTGCGACGCTCAAGGCGGTACAACGCGCGAAGGGTCATCTTTCGAGCCAAGTCGCCGGTAATCCCGAAGATCACCAATAGGTTTGAAATGACATCAGCGCGCTCTGCCAACCCGACACCTCCGCACGGCGCTCGACACAGAACTTAGTCCGCGCTGCTCCCGGGGAACTTGCGTCGGACCATTCCAAACCTAATGGCCTGACGCGCTGACAGCCACCGGTCAGACACCACTCAGCAGAGCACCGATCGCCAGACCCACGACCAGGAATGCCCCTGCCTGCCGCACGTGCACCCAGGCCAGGGCCGCGTACCACAGCGGCCACACCGGGAACTCCGGCGGCGGCTCATCCGGCGGCGGCCGCCGGAAATACGGCCAGACCTTCGCCAGCCGCGGCAACGCCGCAACGACCAGCAACGCCGGCCAGGGCAGCGCCGCCGCCAGCACCGCCACCGCGACCAGCGGGTAGAAACCGGCCATCATCGCCAGCGTCGCGGTGCGGGCGCGTGACTCGCCGAGCAGCACCGGCAGCGTCCGGATGCCGAGCGGCTCGTCATATGGAATCTTGTCGATGTGTTTGCCCATCAGCACCGTGGTACAGAGCACGCCGTACGGCAGTGCCGCCAACAGCACCGGCCAACCCACCGCGCCGACCGCTGAATAGTAAGTGCCGCAGATCATCAGCGGGCCCCAGACGACCAGTACGTCGAGCTCGCCGAGGCCGCGCTTCTTCAGCCGCAGCGGCGGCGCGGTGTAGGCGACACTGAGCACGAAACCGCTGAGCGCAAAAGCCGCCACCGGCCAACCGCGTGCCCAGGTCAACACGGTCAGAATGGCCAGGTCGGTCACGTTTACCAGCAGGATCGCCAGCACCAGGGTGCGCCGGCTGACCAGGCCGGACAGCACCGGATGTGGGGCGTACAGGGCGCGGGGATAGCTGGCGCTGTCGCTGCCGGCCTGGGTGTCATACAGGTCGTTCATCAGGTTGTTGGCGACATGAGCGGCGATGATCCCGACAACCGCGAGGGTGAGCCAACGCCAGTCCAGTCCGGGTTTGCCGATTGCCAGCAGTGCTGCCACCAGACCGGCGAACACGGTCATCGGCAGTACGGCTGCCCGACTGACCACGAGCCACCGGGTGACGGTGTCGATCGGCCCATTCGGCGGCGGGTTGGTGGTGCGCAGCGCGTAAACCCAGGATCGCAGCCTGGACTGCGAACCGGATTCAGCTTTGGTCATGGTTAAAACGTACAGTTAGAGATGCGCGTCAACCGGCACGTGTGGCGGCGGCGGGCCGGGTTGCGGGAAGGGCACGATCCCCGGCGGGGCGTACGGTCCGGCACCGCCGGTGAATATGCCCGGCTGCCAGCCTTGGGCGCCGACGCACAGCAGCGGCAACCCGTCCGGCGATTGCGCCGCCGACTGCGGGTTCGGACAAGGTGAGCCGATCTCCTGGACACCGTTCAGTGGGTACGAGATCATCCAATACCCACCGGATGCCGGCGTTCCCCGCAGCGGGTCCGGATACTGGTTCGGAATGAAGTGGCACGTCAACGCCTGACCGTTGGGGCCGTGCCCGAAGGTGAACCGTTCATAGTTATCGCAGGCGTAACCTTGTCTGACGCCGATACCTTCGGCCATGCCCGGCACGTCGCCGGGGTAGCTTTGCGGGTCGGCGCTGGCGGCCGGCGCGGCGAAGACGGCCGCGCCCGTGGCGAGCGCCGCGACAACTAGCTGACGAATCATTTTCCGTCCTCCGGTCCGATGCTCCGGGCCGGTCTGCCCGGCCCTGGCAGAAGCCTAACCGGTGCGCGACGGTTCCTCAGCTCAAATCTGTCGATTGCGCGCCTTCCGCGCCGGTTAGAGTCCAGCTCGTGACCGATTCCGAGTGGAGCCTCGACGCGTCGCAAGGCGAATTGCTGGTGCACACCGACGTCAGCGGCCGAGCCGCGAAAATGGGACACCGCCTCACCATCGCGATGACCTGCTGGCAGGCTGCGGTGTCGTGGTCTGGCGATCGCCCCACTGCGGTGCAACTCACCGTCGACGTGGAGTCCCTTCGAGTGCTGCGAGGCGAGGGCGGGCTGACGCCGTTGTCACCGCCGGAAAAGGCACTGGTGCGGTCGAGTGCGCTGTCCTGCTTGGGAAGTGACCGCTATCCGCGAATAACCTTCCGCAGCAGTGAGATTGCGATCATGAGCGATTCATACCGCCTGATCGGCGCCCTCGAAATCTATGGCCGGGCGCGCCGCCACGACGTCGATGTGCAGGTCACCGATCTTGGTGATACCTGGCGAATGCGCTCGGACACCGAGCTGCGCCAGTCCGACTACGGCGTTAAGCGCTACTCGATGCTGATGGGGTCGATGAAGGTCGCCGACGCGGTGCGGGTGTCCTTTTCGGCTACCCACGCCAAGGCTGATTGACTTCGTGTCGACCGCTCAGCGACCCCGCAAGCCGGGTATGTGGTTGAGCACCCGGTTCAGCAGCGAACGACCCACTCCCGGTTGCGGACTCGAACGCGGCGCGACCGCCGCATCAACCGGCGCCGCTGCACCCTCGCTCGGTGACGACATTTCTTCTCGCATCGACTCGAATGTTGCCGGCATTTCTACCGATTCGGTCGGGAGTTGCGCCGCCGGTGCCACGGGTTGGGCGTCGACGACGGTCGGCTTGACGATAGACGGCCGTTCTGCGGACGCCGCCTTGGCGACGTGCTCGACCGGCTCGGCGCCAGTGCCCGGGGTGAACTGCAGACTCAAGGCCATCGACAGTGAAACCACGAATGTCAGCACGCCGGCAACCAGCATCGCCAGCGCCCCAGCGTAAGACAGCGTCCGCGGATCTACCCGGTCTACGTCATCGACCGTGGAATCCGACCGAGCAGCGTCATGTAGTTCCGCACCGGCGAATTCCGCTCCGGGTTCCAGCGCCAGCGCGGCACCGTGGGCCAGTGCCCGTTGCGGGTCCGCGGCAACGACGACCGGAAGGCCCAACTCGCCCTCAAGCTCTGCCGCAAGCTCATCCAGACCGTCGGCGTCCGGCCCGCAGATGATGAGCGTTCCCGGTCGCCGGTCGGTTGCGGAAAAGAGCGTCCTGAGCCAGTCGGTCAGCGCGTCGTTGCTGTCGACGTGCCGGGTGACCGTGGGGGCCGTACCGTCGCCGGTGTGATGCCGCAGCACAGTCACCATGTCCGGCTCGATAACGCACACCGCGGCGTGCTCCGGTTGTTCGGCGGCGTCGAGTCCGTCGGTCAACGACTCTGCGGCCTGCCGGAACCGCACCGGCACGACGTTGTCCAACTCCGCGTCGGTTAGTGACTCGAGCAAGAGTGCGGCTTCCGCCGCGGCGTCTGCGCTCCAGGTCACGCCGACGCCGCGCAGCCGGAGGCCTTGCGCTTCCACCAACGTCCGCAATTGCAGTACTGCGGCCGCCGCCTCGGCTGAGGCATTGCCGGTATTGCCAGCGCCGATTCCGCCGCCGTGCCGACCGACGGTGAACTCTTCATGGGCCAGCGTCGCTCCATCAGTGTCCGCCCCGTCGGCCAATACCCAACCCACCGTGGTCGGCGTCATCGATAGCCCCAGTACCGGATCCAAAATCTCGCACCCCAATCATCCTGACCTGCGGTGCATGATCGCGCTGTCGCACGGGCTCACCCCTGGCATCGGGGGTTCACAGACACCGAAACGGGCCGGGACTCCGTGGTCTCATCGGCTTACCGGGGGCGAGCCTACGCGGATTGCGTGGCACCGGCTAACCGGGTCCCGCCCCAACGTGCGCTATTCTCATCCTCGACCGAATCCACGCAGCAGCCATCGCGCATAAGCCCAGGTCGCTGGCGCACCGTAGGAACCGTCACAAAATCGAAATACAGGTCGACTGTGCAGCTTAATCGACACGTTCGCTACATTCAGGTAAATTGCCAGAGCATTCCGCCGACATATGACAAGGGGCAGGCATGACAGACGTGACCAAGACGATGCGTGGCTGGGCACGCCGATTGATGATCGGCGCGGTGACGGCCGCGGCGCTGCCGGGGCTGGTCGGCCTCGCAGGAAGCGACGCGACCGCAGCGGCGTTTTCGCGGCCAGGCCTGCCCGTCGAGTACCTGCAGGTGCCGTCGGCATCGATGGGTCGCGACATCAAGGTCCAGTTCCAAAGCGGCGGGAGCGGCTCCCCGGCCGTCTACCTGCTCGACGGCCTGCGCGCTCAGGACGACTACAACGGCTGGGACATCAACACCCCGGCGTTCGAGTGGTACTACC
>CAZPZQ010000030.1:0-19356 GCA_964590745.1 uncultured Mycobacterium sp.
CGCCGCGTCGGCGCGCGGGTGGTCGTCGGTGTCGCTGATCGGCTCGCCGTGACGGGTGGCACCTGTGACGGGAACGATCTCGTCGGCGAAAATACCGTCCTTCTGCGCGGCCACCGCACGCTGGTGCGACACCACGGCAAGTTCGTCCTGCTCGGTGCGCGAGATGCGGTATTGGCGGCGCAGGTTCTCGGCAGTCTCCAGCATCCCGCCGGGCACCGGATAGTTGCGGCCCCCGGCAGTCGTGCGCCCCCGCACCAGCCCGTCGCGAACCCGGATGCCACTGCGGGCGCCGCCCCAGCGCATGTCAGTGGAGTAGAACGCCACGTTGCTCATGCTTTCCACGCCACCGGCGATGACCAAATCACCGGTACCGCTACCGACCTGCAGGCACGCCTGAATCACCGCGTGCAAACCGGACCCGCACCGCCGGTCCACCTGCATACCCGGCACCGTCACCGGCAGGCCGGCATCTAGGGCCACCACCCGGCCGATCGCCGGCGCTTCGCTGGTCGGATAACAGTGCCCGAGAATGACGTCGCTGACGTCGCCGCCCGGGATCGCAGCCCGGTCCAGCAGTCCGGTCAGTGCGGCAACGCCCAGCTCGACGGCGGTCAAGGATTTGAACATCCCGCCGTAGCGTCCGATCGGGGTCCGGACCGGTTCGCAGATCACCACGTCGCGCATGCCGCCCCGCATGTTCGCGTGATCGCCGGTATTCGTCTTGTTCGCGTCATCCGCTGCGCTCCGTTCACATGAATCTGCCGCCGGTCACTTCCAACACCGTTCCGGTCACATACGACGACAGATCAGAGGCCAAGAACAGCGCAACACTGGCCACCTCGGCCGGCTCGCCGGCCCGGCCCATCGGTACCTCGGCGAGCTTTTGCTCCCAGATACGTTGCGGCATAGCTTCGGTCATCGCGGAGCGGATCAAGCCGGGTGCAATCGCGTTGACCCGCACGCCGAGGTGGGCCAGCTCCTTGGCGGCGGCTTTGGTCATCCCGATGATGCCGGCCTTGGCTGCGGAATAGTTGGTCTGACCGACGAGACCCACCTTGCCGGATAGCGACGACATGTTGACGATCGCACCGCGTTTGTTCTCCCGCATGATCGCCGCCGCCTTGCGGGTGCCGTTCCAGGTGCCTTTCAAATGCACCTCGATCACCTGGTCGAACTGGTCCTCGGTCATTTTGCGCATGGTGGCGTCGCGGGTGATGCCGGCATTGTTCACCATGATGTCCAACCCGCCGAACCGCCCTACCGCCGCCGCCAGCAGCGCATCGACCTCAGCCGAGCGGGTGACATCGCAGGGCACCGCCACGGCGACGTCAGATCCCAGGGTGCGCGCCGCCGCCTCGGTGGCTGCCGGGTCCAGATCACCGAGGACCACCCGCGCCCCTTCGGCGACGAACCGGTCCGCGATCGCAAAACCTAATCCGCGCGCACCGCCGGTGATCACCGCTGTCTGCCCGCTCAACAATGGCACCTGGTCACCGTCCCGTCTACGCGCTCACATCCCATGTCGACGAACATCGTATTTCATATATGATTTGTGCACCAGGTGGTCCGCTACCTGACGGTCGGGCCGGTTTCGCAGTGCCCCAAAAGGAGCAGCGTTATGACCACGACATCCGTCGACGCCGATGTGTTCGCCGAAATCCGGGCGCAGACCCGCCGTTTCGTCCGGACGGCAGTGCTTCCCCGCGAAGACGAGATCAGCGACTGCGACCGGGTGCCGGACGACCTTCGCGACCAGGCCAAGCAGCTGGGTTTGTTCGGTTACGCCCTGCCCCAGCAGTGGGGCGGTCTCGGCTTAGACCTGGCCCAAGATGTCGAGTTGGCGATGGAACTGGGTTACACATCGCTGGCGGTGCGGTCGATGTTCGGCACCAACAACGGAATTGCCGGGCAGGTACTGGTCGGCTTCGGTACCGACGAACAAAAATCTCGCTGGCTGGCCGACATGGCGTCGGGTTCGGTGGTCGCGTCGTTCGCGTTGACCGAACCGGGGGCTGGCTCCAATCCGGCCGGACTGCGCACCAAAGCCGTTCGAGACGGGGATGATTGGCGCATCTCCGGCCGGAAACGGTTCATCACCAATGCCTCGGTGGCGGATCTGTTCGTCGTCTTCGCGCGTACCCGGCCGGCCGACCAAAACAGCACCGGTATCGCGGTGTTCCTGGTGCCTGCGGACAGCCCCGGCGTCGACGTCGGCGTGAAAGACGCCAAGATGGGTCAGGAAGGCGCCTGGACAGCCGATGTCAGCTTCTCCGACGTGCGGGTGTCTGCGGACGCTCTGGTCGGCGGCGACGAGGAGCTCGGGTACCGGGCAGCGATGATTTCGCTGGCGCGCGGGCGGATTCACATCGCCGCCGTGGCGGTGGGCACGGCTCAGCGGGCCCTCGACGAATCGGTAGCCTATGCGGCTCACGCCACTCAGGGCGGCAGCACCATTGGCAGTTTCCAGTTGGTGCAGGCAATGCTCGCCGATCAGCAGACCGGTGTGCTGGCCGGACGGGCGCTGGTTCGCGACACCGCGCAGAAGTGGATGTCCGGAGAAGACCGCAGGATCGCCCCGTCGGCGGCCAAGCTGTTCTGCACCGAAATGGTGGGCAATGTCGCTGATCTGGCCGTACAGATCCACGGCGGCAGCGGTTATATCCGCGGTGTGCCGGTGGAGCGGATCTATCGCGATGTTCGGCTGTTGCGGCTTTACGAAGGCACCAGTGAGATTCAGCGGTTGATCATCGGTTCGAACCTGGTCAAATCAGCGCAACGAGGGCGTTAAAGGGTATACCGCCGACTACGGCCGGATATCGAAACGAGCTTCCCGAGCCGGCTTTTTCGGCTCCACCTGGGCGTTCTCCGATTGCGTGATAAAAGTCATTTCCACGTCGAAACGTGATGCCCCGCGCAGATTTTGGTGCTCGTTGATCGCCATTGTTAATGTGCCGGTTCGTGTTTGGTCTAGCGGCGCTAATGACATTCATTCAGCAGGTATCCGGAACGCCCTATGTGGTGGGTGGTGACTCGCCCGCCGGGACGGACTGTTCCGGCTTGGCTTCCTGGGTCTCGAATGTGGCCAGCGGCAGGCCTGCGTTCGGCGACAGGTTCCACACCAGCAACGAGGAAGCGGCGCTGTTGGCGCGCGGCTTCCAATACGGCACTGCCCCCGGCGCGCTGGTAGTCGGTTGGAACAGTCACCACACGGCGGTGACATTGCCCGATGGGACCCCGGTCGCCAGTGGCGAGCCCGGCGGTGTCAACGTCGGCGGCGGTGGTGCCTATCAACCGCAGTTCACCCACCACATGTACCTTCCAATGGATACCGAAGTGGCTGACCACGGTGGGCCGCCCGCGGCGGAGCCGCCCGGTTTCGGCGGCGGCGGGCCGGAAGTCCCTGCCCGGGAACCTGCTCCGGTCCCCGTCGGGTTGGTCTGGGCTCCGCGCGAAGCGCCGCCGGTCGACCAAGCACCCGGTGAGCCGCTGCCGCCGCCGGACGAGCCCGAACCGGCTCAGCACGAACCCGAGTAGTCAGCCGACTTGGCCCTCGGCTCACCGGCCCGGCGGCGGGCCAGTAACCACGCCTGGCCGCCGCCCTCACCGGCAGCGATCGGCTCGAGGTCGGCGAACGCGGCGTCCAGTTCGCCGGGCGCGGCCCGGAACGGCCCCGGCGCGGCGCCGAACTGGCTGAGCACGGCGATCGCCAACAGCCCACCCGGTGTGAGCCGTTCGACCATTGTCCGGTCCAGTCGGCGGTCCCGGAACTTGTGACAGTAGATGACGTCGACGGGCGGTCCCGGCGGCAGGCCGTGATCGAGGTCGACGATCTCGAACCGGCAGCGATCGTCGACACGGTGGCGCCGGGCGAGGTCGCGGGCCTGGTCGATGGCCACCTCGGACACGTCGAGCCCCCACACGGTCAGGCCCCGAAGCGCGAGCCACACCGCACCGAGGCCCGGACCGCAGGCTACATCCAGAGCCCGGCCGCTGTGTGGGAACGTGTCGTGGTAGGGCTGGAAAACCGCGGCCAGACCGATCGCATCGGTCGGCGGTGCGCCCTGGCCCAGATAGCGTGCGTTCCAACGGATGCGGTCGTTATCGCTCACCTATGCCCAGCCCGGTGTCGCTGCCAGTCAACTGTTGAGCTTTTGCTGTCTGCGCCGTTCGTAGAGAGACCGGGCCAGTTCCGATTTGAAATAGTCTTGGTCGAAAGCGCCGACGTTGTACAACGGCGCGCCGAGCATCTCCCGGAGCACAGCCAAGTGCAGCCGATGGTCCGATCCGTTAGCCAACACCCAGTCCACCGCCGCGTCGAGTCCACGCTCACGACACACCCGCTCGGCCTGCTTGCCTGCAGACCGCTTGTGGAACCTGGCGAAGCCATCCTTGCTCCACCGGCGTAGCGCCATCGCTTCCAAGTCAAGCAGCTTGCGCAGAACATACAGCGGCCCATCCGGCGCCTTGCGGAACGCCGACAGGTCGGCGAACACCAGCGCGCCGCCCGGTCGCCTCAGGCGGCTCATTTCGGCGTCAACGACGCTGGCGGTGCGGCCATGAGCGAGTTCGTGCGCCCACCGGATCAGGGTAAAGCCCTGGTCGGGAAGCTGGTATTTTCTGGTCTGCAGAACCACGGGCGTGCCCTTCCGACGGCATCCGTGTTGAGCGTAGCCGGACCACTTTCAGCGCGCTGCGGCCATTGACAGTCGCGAGCACCGGCAGGAAGGACAGGCGATGCCGACGGCGTTCGTGCTCTCCGGCGGGGCGAGCCTCGGGTCCATCCAGACCGGGATGCTCCTGGCCCTGGCCGAAGCCGGCATCACACCGGATTTCATCGTCGGCACATCGGTGGGCGCCGTGAACGGCGGTTGGGTCGCCTCACGCCTGGACGTCGCCGGCATCAGCGGCCTCGCCGATGTATGGCGCTCACTGTCCCGTCGTGATGTTTTTCCGACGCGGCCGATCATCGGGCTCCTGGGCTTCCTGGGAACGCTTCCGAGTCTGGTGCCCGCCAGCGGTCTGCGACGACTTTTGAACCGCCACTTGCAGTTCGCCCGTTTGGAGGATGCGCCGATCCCGCTGCACGTGGTGGCAACCGACGTGCTGTCCGGTCATGATGTCTTGCTCTCGTCGGGAAATGCGGTCGACGCGATTGCCGCCAGCGCAGCGGTCCCGGCGATTTTGCCGCCGGTGCGCATCAATGGTCGAGACTTGATGGACGGCGGCGTGGTCAACAACACCCCGCTTTCGCATGCGGTCGCCCTGGGCGCCGATGTGGTGTACGTGCTGCCGACCGGGTACGCCTGCGATCTCGCTGCTCCGCCCAGGGGTGTGATCGCAATCGCCTTGCACGCCTTGACGCTTGCTATCAACCGGCGACTCGCGGCCGATATCAGCCGCTTCGAGGGGCAGGTGGCCCTCCGGGTCGTCCCACCGCTTTGCCCGGTTCACATCTCGCCGCTGGATTTCTCGCACGGATCGTTGCTCATCGACCGGGCGCACCGCGAGACTGCCCGGTGGCTGGCTCAGCCCACCACGACCGGTCAAGCGGTGTTGCTTGCGCCGCACCGACACTGACGTTCCACGGGCAAAGCGACGCGGCCGGCCGGTAATCGTGTCTACCTGCCCAGATCAGCCAGCAGTGTTTGCCGCACCCGGCCGGCCGGCGACTCCGGGTCGCGAGCTGCGGTAATCGCGTAACGCCACTGCGGACCGCTGTCGGCGACGGCATCGAGCACCGCCTCGATCACTGCACGCGGCAAGCGTATCGTCAACCTCCATTGCGAACTCAACGAGGTGCCAACGTATCCCGCCGATGAGGCAAGGGTGGCCAACAACTCGCCGTCGCAGACCCAGGGTTCCTGCCGACCGGCGACCGCGGTTTCGATAAACAAGTACACCAGCAAGTCGGCGTCGACTCCGAGGTGAGCAGAAAGCGCGTTGTGGTGTAGCCAGGATACGATGACCTGCGCGTCGTCGGCGGGTGTCCGGCCTCGTTGCCACACCCGAACCGTGGGCTGGTCGCCGTCGGCTCGGGAATCCAACTGAGCGACATCGACCAAGACCGCCGGAGTCGCCAGCCCGAGCTCGACGGCATGGTGGCCGCAAGCCGGCCCACCGGCCTCGACGAACGTTATCCGCAGCCAGGATCGGTCCTGCGCGACTGTCGCCCAGTCCGCCGGCAGGAGTCGATCGGCGCCATCCGGGGTGCGGACAGCCGCCCACCGGTTGCCGTGGACGTAGAGGGTGCGGGAGCCGTCGAGACCGTCCGGACTACCCGGAGCGGTCAGGATCAACGGCAGCAGCTCGGCGATTTCCGGAGCGGCGCTGACCGTGGTGATCTGATCCGGCCGGATTTCGTTGAAGTCGGCTTCGGTGGCGATCATCGCCACCGGGTCATCATCGTCGGACACCGTCCCGGTGGCCGCACCGCCGTCGCGCCGCAGCATCGTGCCGTCCCGGGATAGCTGCAACTGCTCGATCGGTGTCTCTGCTGCGTCGGCCCGGTAGCGAGTGATCTCATACAGCAGGTTGTCCACCACCGCACCTCCTGAGCCCGCCCGGCCGGACGCCATCGTCATAGCGGTGCCGGATATCTGCGACAATGGTCGCCGGCTCGTCCGGGGTGATCAGGACCCGGGTAGATCGCCAAGTCCTTTGTTTGTCGTGAAAGTAGCACGCCGACCACGCCCAACCCTGATGCTAGCCAGTGCCTTGACCGATATCCCCGAAGGAGCCGTGCGGTGGGCTGGATGCGCTTAGCCAGAAAACCGTCGGTGCGCGGGTACCGGGTCCTGATCACCGGCGGTGCTCGCGGCATCGGCGCGGCATCGGCCGCGATGTTCGCGGCCGGCGGCGCGCGGGTGTGGATCGGTGACATCGACGAGGAGGTTTGCCGACAGACCGCCGACCGGCTCGGTGTCGCTTCGGGGCGCCTGGATGTGACGAGCATGACGTCGTGGCGGGCGTTGGTCGAACGAATCGAAGCCGATGACGGCCCGATCGACATCTTGGTCAACAATGCCGGGGTGATGCCGCTGGGGCCGCTGGAGGCAGAGACCGAACCGGTTCGCGACCTGGTTTTGGATGTGAACGTGCGTGGCGTGCTGAACGGCATGCAGACGGTGATCGGCGGCATGGCGCAGCGCGGGTACGGCCGGATCGTCAACATCGCGTCGATGGCCGGACTGATCCCCATCCCCGGGATGGTCACCTACAACGCGAGCAAGTTCGCGGTGTTGGGGGCGTCGCTGGCCGCGCGGCAGGAATATATCGGCACCGGAGTCACCGTTTCGGCGATTCTGCCGTCGGCGGTACGCACCGAACTGGCGTCGGGTGCTCCGCTCGGACGCGGAATGCCCACCGTCGATGCAGCCGACGTTGCTGCCGCCATCCTGGACGTGGTCGGCTCGCGGGCGGCGCGGCGCTCGGTGCCGAAGTGGGTGGCGCCGGCGTGGGACGCGCAGACATTCGTCCCGGAGCGGCTGCGGAATCTGGTGCGCAAGATGATGAACGACCGTCGGGCGTTGACATCGATCGACACCGAGGCGCGCCAGGGCTACACCAACCGGGTGAACCGACAGGCCCGGTCCCACGATGCCGGCAACGTCCCAGAATGCGGATGATGCTCGGTACCGCCGGGCACCTTTCCGGCCGGATCGACGCCCGTCTGCGGTGGAAATCCGACCCACAGAAAGTCGCCCGATTCGGACGTGTCAGCATCTAGCCATGAGAACGCGTGACATTGGCCGCATCCCCGGTACCGCGATGCTGATCACCGGAGCCTTGCTGGGGGCGCCCAGCCCGGTTCCGTTTGCCTCCGCCGATGCCTGCCCGGACACCGAGGTGGTGTTCGCTCGGGGTTCCGGCGAACCAGCTGGTTTGGGCGGTGTTGGCCAAGCGTTCGTCGACGCACTCAAGACGCAGGTTCCCGGCCGCTCGATCCACGCCTACCCGGTTGACTACCCGGCCAGCCACGACTACCGCAACAGCGCGTTGGTCGGGGCCAGCGATGCCACCGGGCACATCCAAAGCACCGTTGCCAGTTGTCCGAGCACCAAACTGGTGCTCGGCGGATACTCCCAGGGCGCCAGCGTGGTCGAATTGTCCAGCGATTCCCTGCCGCCACAGGTTGCTAACCATGTCGCCGCAGTGGCGCTTTTCGGTCCCCCGACGAGCGCGTACTCCGGGACGCTGTGGGGCGGCCCACTGCCCGTACTCGCCGCCTCTTATCGACCCAAGAGCATCGACCTGTGCGTACCGGACGACATCATCTGCGCCGAGGGCGGAAACATGGTCGCACACCTCATGTACGTGCCCGGGATGACCGACGAGGCCGCAACCTTCGCGGCAAGCAAGCTGTAACCGGCAGTGGCGCCGACGCGCATCGGCAGGCCGGACGCGAACGCTACGATTGGCTGGTGCGTCATGCGATCCACGTGCCGTTGTTTGGCGCGCTCGCCGACCCACATGCCGTCGTCGACCTCGCGCTGGCAGCCGAAGGCGCCGGCTGGGACGGTTTTTTCGTCTGGGACCACCTGCTGAGCCCCGTTGGGGGCGACTGGGATATTGCCGATCCATGGATTGTGTTGGCCGCCGCGGCGGTGGCGACCGATCGGATCAGACTGGGCCCGATGGTGACTCCGCTGCCGCGTCGGCGGGTGGTCAAATTGGCCCGCGAATCCGTCACGCTGGATCAGCTGAGTCGGGGCCGGCTGATCCTCGGGCTGGGCACCGGACGTGACATCGCGCGCGAATATTCGGCCTTCGGCGATCCCGCCGATCCGCGCCAACTCGGTCGAGCGCTCGACGAGGGTGCCGCGGTGGTGACGGCACTGTGGTCCGGTGAGACGGTCACCCACCGCGGTGCTGTCTTCATCGACGGTGTCCGCATTATTCCCGGACCGGTCCAACAGCCGCGGATACCCGTGTGGTTCGGCACCAATCGCACGACCGGGTGCCCGATCAAGCGGGCGGCCCGCTACGACGGGATCTTTCCGCTCGGTATGGACCTGGCCGGGATCGCACGCATCACCGACGCCATCGAGAAGATCCGCGGCAGCCGCGAGGGCTTCGACGTCGCGGTGGCGGCTCGCCTGGACACCGATCCGGACAAGTTGCGCGCTGCCGGTGCCACCTGGGCGGTCCGGGAATTCTGGCCCGGCGACCAGCCTGATCAGGTATTGCGGGCCATCGAGGAAGGCACGCCGAGCTGACCGGTCCCACCGCTAGCAGGCGGTCTGTGGTGGTCGGCCACGTCGACTGCATAGCCTGTAGCAGAAGACTCGGTGTGCAACTGTCGACCTGAACGTGTTCGTCGGCGTTGGGCCACGACACCGTTCATCGGCCGCATGCGGTAGGCAAGGAGGTCAGGTGCACATCCACCGCGGCGACATCGTGTTCACCCCGACTCGAGAGCAGTTCGTCACGCTGCACCGCGGCTACGTCGTGGTCGACGACGATGGAGCGGTGAGCGAATGCGTCCAGGCGCTCTCCGATCGACACGCCGACATGCCGCTCACCGACCACCACGACCGGCTCATCATCCCGGGCTTCACCGATGCGCACGTACATGCGTCTCAACTGCCCATCACCGGGCAGCAATGCAGCATGGAGCTGATCGACTGGCTGCACACCTTAACTTTCCCGCAGGAAGCCAGCCTCGCCGACGCCACATACGCGGATTTGGTGTACGGCCGCTTCGCCGAGTTGTTGCTGCAGCACGGAATCACCAGCTCGGTGGTGATGGGTACCGTTCATGCCGACACCACCACCATTCTGGTCGACAAGCTCGCCGACGCCGGCCTGAAAGCCTGTGTGTCCAAAGTGTCGCGCGACCAAGACACCCCGCAGGACTCGCGCAATGACACCAGCCGCGAGCTCGCCGACTCCCGACGCTTCATCGAAGAAAATCTGACCAAGTCAGAACTGGTCACACCGGCTGTCGCACCGAGCGTCAGCAGGGTCTGCTCACGCGAGCTGATGTCCGCCCTGGCCGAGCAGGCGGCCGAGTTCAACATCCCCTGCCACATGCATCTGTCGGAAAACCGCACAGAGGTGGATTTAACGCTGCAGCGGTACCCGGACTGTCGAGATTTCGTCGAAACCTATGAGCGCGCCGGCTTAATGAAGGCAGCGAATACCGTTGTGGCCCACGCGATCCATCTAACGGATCGAGAGAAGCAAGTGATTCGCGACACCGGCATTCTGGTGGCACATTGCCCGCACTCGAACCTCAATCTGCTCAGCGGGGTGATGAAGCTTGCCGAATACCACGACCTGGGCATCCGAGTGGGACTCGGCAGCGACATCGCCGGAGGTCATACGCTCAACATGTTCCAAAACATCGTTAGCGCAATCCAGTCGGCGGCCGCGAATTTCCTCGGCGAGCGCACCTCTCGACCGGTTCGCGCCGCTGAGGCGTTTTACTGCGCCACCAAGGGCGGCGGGAGCTTCTTCGGCAAGACCGGAAGTTTCGAACCCGGGTATGCCTTCGACGCGCTGGTCGTCGACGACTCGATGTGGACCCGACACCCGGAGATGACTCTGGTCCAGCGTATCGAGAAGCTCATCTATTGCGGCGATGACCGAAACATCGAGCACGTGTATGTGAACGGACGACGTCTGACCCGACCGTAGTCGCTCTCCGCGCGGGCCGAGCTCCAGTGGTGTAACGGTTGGCGGCCGTGGGTAATCGACCGGCGTGAAGGTCCCCATGACGCCTGGTGCCCGGGCGGCGACGGCGGCATTGATGGCGGTTTAGCGCGGTATCGGCATGAGGTTACCCAAGAGCTGTGTCGGCGGCACGGGCTTGCGCCGGGTGCGCCGCGGCCGCCGCTTCTCCTGCCTGGATGAGCAAGAGGAGCCGCTCCGCCATGGTGACGTCCTTGACCGGGGTCGAATCCCTGGTCATTCCCCCGCGTGGAAGGACGTATGGATTTGTCCGTACCCGAACGGGCACATTCAGGCAGTCGGGACAGACGCGGCCGGACGGCGCCAATATCTCTACCACGCTCAATGGCAGGCCGAGCGGGCCGAGGAAAAATACGAACGGGTATTGGGCCGGGCCCGGCAGCTGCCCGACTGGCGCGCTCAGACGCTTGCCGACCTTCGCGGCCGAGGTTTGCAGCGGGACCGGGTCCTGGCGGTCGCGCAGCTTATCGACCGCGGCTATTTCCGCGCCGGCGGTGAAGAGTATGCCGAGGAGAACGGCAGCTTCGGCCTGGCCAACCCTGCTGCGCGACCACGTTCGGGTGCGCCGTGACTGCGTTGACTTCGACTACCCGGCCAAAAGTGGGGTGCGTCGCACGGTTTCAGTGCAAGGCTCCCTGATCATCCGCGCCGTGCGATCGTTGCTGCGCACGAACCGACATCCCTCGCCTGCTGGTTTACCGTACCGCCGACGGCTGGCGCGAAGTGCGAGCCGACGACCTCAATGAACGGTTCCGGGCGCTGGTCGGAGACGAGTTCAGCGTGAAAGGCCTGCGGACTTGGCATGGCGCCGTGCTGGCCGCCGAGAGGTTCGCCATTGCGCGCGAGCCAACGTCGAAGACGTCGCAGCGTCGAGAAACGACCGCGGTAATGTGCGCCGTCGCTGAAGAATTGGGCAACACCCCGGCTGTGGCACGCAGTTCCTATGTCGATCCGCGGGTGGTGACCGCCTACGAACAGGGCATCACGATCCGCCCGGCACTGCACAGAGCAAAGCGCGAGCGCACGCCGTGGGCACGCCAACAGCTCATCGAACACGCCACCGCCCGAATGATCAAACGCGTCGACAAACTCCAGCGTTTGGGCGCCGCTAACCGCGTCGTCAGCTCTGTACGGCCGGCCGATCACGTCGGGAGCCCCCACTGCCACGGCTCGCGGCTGCGGGTCGGCAGCCACTCGCCGCTGTCCTCGACGGGTCGCGCTGCCTTCTGGCCATCAGCGTCTCGCAACATCACTGCACCGGCGTCGAACTGTTCAACGCGGCACCAACCGTCATCGAAGTCGAGGTCCACGCCCCGGTGGCCGGGCACGAAGTCGCCAACCCGGACGTCACTCCAGCGCTTTTTGGCGAAGCTGCGGCCCGCGGCCGTCATATCGGGCCACGGGTCATCGGCGGCTCGTTGCCGGCCGTTGCCGCCAAGTTCCGACGCGGTGAAGACGTCGGTGAATTCGGGCAGTCGGGTACGGAGGCTACGCTGGAAATCCTGGATCGCATCCGTGTCGAGGCCGACGTCCAGCGCCATCCGCACCGCCTTCCAGAACGCCTCAAACGGCGGACGAGCCGCTCGGCGAGCCGTCAGCGCGTTGGTGAGTTCGTCGGCGTAGTACGCCATCCAGCGGACGGCGGAGTCGCCGCCGGATTCCCAGAGCCAGCCCAGAATCTGGCCGATGGTGTTGCCGGCATGCTGGTATCCGTCTTTTTCGATCTCACCGGAAAGTCGTAGCGCCTCAGCTTTGACCGCGGGCCGCAGCAGCACTTCTTCGATGCCGGCGGTGAGCACCAGCGTATCTGCGGGCACCAGGTGCGCGACCACCTGCTGCTCGCGCACGACGTGGGTGGCACGCCCGGCGACGGCAGCATCGAGCAAGGCTGGCAATCTGTTGCTCACTTGTTCGGCGGGGACCAGTCGGGTCGGATCACTCCTCACACACCAAAGCGTAGGAGTTCGAGTCGAGCGGCGCGGAGCCGCCGTACTTGCTTCAGCAGACGATCATGTGCTCGGGGTCGGTCGTGGTGTCCAGCCACTTGCCGTAAGCGTTGCCGCCGGCGGCGCGCACCGCTGCGCATACCTGTTCCCGGGTTTTACCGCCCAGGGCGAACACGGCGTAGATGGGGTTACCTTCAGCAGTCACCTGGCGCAACGAGGGGCAACTTTGGTCGGTGCGCAGATAGAACGCGCCCGGGTGGGCGTCAAGCAAACGTTGTACGCCGGCCGCGTATAGCCCGGGAGTGGTGACCGACCCCAGGACGACGATTCCCTGGCCGTCGCAGTGGAGGAAACTTATCGGGGTGGCCAGGCCCAGATCACCCCGTTGGTACCCGCGTTTGCCGGCAGCATCGGATTGGGTGATGGTCACCGCAGGCGGAGCAGGCTGGGTCACGGTAACCGGTGGCGCGGCGGTTCGAGATACGGTTGCCGCCGGCTCTCGGTAGGGCGCGGTATACGCCGGAACCTGTGGTTGCGCTGTCGGCGGTTCCGGAGCCGGATGCGGCTGGGCTAGCCGGGCGCCACCGAAAGCAACCACCCCGACAGCGAGCAGCGCGGCAGCGCTGCCACCGATCCATGCCGTGCGGCGAGAGATCGTGACGGCATCGTCTGAGTCATGCGGGATCTGCTTTGCGGACGGGTCTGGTCGGGGCGGTTCAGGAGCGGATCGTGTCTCCTCGTCGGCGGAGATCTCGGCCGTACCGGTGTACTCCAGAGCTGCCGCGAATTCCCGGCAGCCGCCGAACCGGTGCGATGGCTCTTTTGCCATCGCCTTGACCAGCACGTCGTCGAAAGCGCCGAGGTCGGGCCGGCAGCCACTAAGCCGGGGCCGAGGCTCGCACAGATGGCTGCTGATCACCGCTGCCGGGTTCGGGTCGGCAAATGGTGGTCTGCCGGTGAAAAGATGAAACGCTGTACATGCCAAGGCGTATTGGTCGGCGCGGCCGTCGATAGCAGTGCCCCTGAGCTGCTCGGGCGCAGCGTAACCGACTGTTCCGACCGTGGTGTTGGTCGCGGTGAGGTGGCTGACTGCACTCATATCGCGGGCGATACCGAAGTCGGCCAACAAGATACGGTATTCGTCCGTAGCCTTGTCGGAGATCAAAATATTTGCCGGCTTTACGTCACGGTGCAGCAGGTCTCGTTCATGTGCATAACTGAGCGCATCCGCGATCGCGGTCACCACGGCGAGCACATCTCCTGGCGGCATGCCGTGGGGGTAGCGTTCCCGCAGCAAGCGACTCGCATCAGTACCTTCGACATAATCCATGGTGATCCACAACTGGCCGTCGTATTCGCCTCGGTCGTGAATCTCGACGATGTGCGGATGCCACAGCGATGCTGCAAGTTCAGCTTCCCGGGCGAACCGTTGCCGGTAGCCCGGGTCGGCACTGATGTCTGCGGGAAGGATTTTGAGTGCTTCACGGCGCGACAACCGAGGATGTTGAACGAGGTAGACCTCACCCATTCCACCGGTGCCCAACAAGCCGAGGATCCGGTAACCGGCGAACACCGCACCATCCGTTAATGGCATGGCTCGCATCGTACGTGCTCGTACCGACATACTGTGCCCGTGACGTCGGCGCCCCGGCCGCTTCAGCTTGGTCGAAACGACGGTGATCGGTAATTTCAGTTCCGTAGGGTGACCGGCATGAGAGCGCAGCCGCCCGGATCGTCTGCATCGATAAGTCGCCGACAACTGCTACGGCTGGCCGGTGGCGCGGGATTGGCTGCCGCCGCAACCGCCTGCTCCGCTCAAGACGCAGAGCAACATCGGCCACCGGGGCGGCGCACCTCCGAATTGCGTACCGCAGAGCCCCCGGGTAGGGAGCTGCCGCCAAGTCGAACTGCTCAAGCAACGCCAGCCGAGAGCCCGCTCACACCAGCCAATGTCGCTTCGGCTGTGCTGGTGTGCCGGGACGCCTGGGGAGCTCGCTCTGCCCGCACCGGCGGAAGACGGCACACCATCACCCGAATGACGCTCCACCACTCCGCCGTGCCGTTGGTAGACAACCGCATCATCGCCGACCGCCTGCGCCAACACCAGCGGTACCACCAAGATCAGCACGGCTGGATCGATATCGCCTACCACATCGGCATCGACCGCGACGGCAACATCTTCGAGCTGCGCACACCCGAAGTAGCCGGCGACACGGCCACCGACTACGACCCGGCCGGACACTTCCTGGTGCTATGCGAAGGAGATTTCGACCGAGAAACTGTGCCCGATGTCTAATTGAACGGCGCCGCAACGGCTTTCGCTTGGGTGGCCCAGAATTTTCACATCGCAACCGATACCTTGGCAGGTCATCGAGACCTCACGCCGGCGACCTCATGCCCAGGAGCGAACCTTTATGTCCGCATCGCCTCCGGCGAGCTCAAGAGCCTCATCGACGATCTCGTAGCTGCCGGTCCGGTGGAACTTCGGCGGGTCTGTGGGCCTGACGCAGCGGCGCTCATGGCGGACATTGAACGGCGAGGGTGACCGGCGTGACGTTTGCCGGATTACGCGGTGACATCCTGCCGAAGCACATAATCGGTGAGGCTGCTCAACATTCCTGCACAGTGTTCGACGAGCACATCGGTCCCGCAGGCGAATTCGCCGTCCAGCCACCGGCGGAGCACCTCGAAGAGGCCGCCGACACCCAGCGTCGCCACCAGTTGGGTGGCCTCGGTGGCCGAATCGGAGATGTTCAGGTGCCGCCGGGCCTGATCCAGGATGAGATTGGCCAGGCCCGCCATGATCTCGCTGCGCAACTGACGCAAAATCGGCTCGGTGCTGGATTCGACGAACACAATTCGTGCTAGCCCCCGATCACGTTGCATCAACTCGACCAGCGCATGGATCGGCGGATGGGTCAGCGTGTCAGGCGTCGAGCCGGACTGCGGGATGGCCTGCACGATGACGTCATAAAGGACGGTGCCGAGCCGATCCGACACGGCTCGCAGCAGGGCGTTGCGGTCAGCGAAGAGTTGGTAGAAGTACCGGGAGGTAACCCCGGATTCGGCGCAGACGGCAGTGACCGTCGTGGCGGCCGCGCCCCGGCTGCCCATCAGTTCGATCGCGGCCTCGACCAGCTTTTCCCGGCGTCGGGCGGCGCGTTCGTCGGCCGTCAGGCCGTTGTATACCCGGGGTTGCTTCACCCACCCAGTCTGACACCCGGCGGTGGCGCAAGCCATCTGACTAGAGGTAAAGTCAGATATCAGTGGCTGCAGAGCGTGGGTGCAGTGCAATGAGCCTCGACAGCGTTCGACCCGTCGCTCCCAGCATCGCGTTGCTACGCCCGTCGGCATGACAGGAGGTCGAGATGACCAGCACGGCGTCCCACCACTCCGGCCAGCAGGTACCGTTGAAGGCCCGCCGAGTCCGGTTCACCTTCCCAAGCGGCACCCGCCGGCAGCACTTCGTCGACGACGACTTGGTGATGAGCCACTTCGTCGCGGTGCTGTCGGCGCTGTTCCCCGAAGGTGAAGACTTCTTCATCAGGTCGGTGAAGAATTACCGGGACCAGATCAGCGACCCGACTCTGCAGGACGCGGTCAAGGGGTTCATCGGCCAAGAGTCCACCCACAAGACCCAGCACCGGATACTCAACGAGCGGCTTCAGAGCATGGGGTACCCGACCGAGCGCATCGACCGCCACGTCAAGCGTCTGTTGAACCGCCTGGAGCGGATCTACTCCCCGGAGATGGCGCTGGCCGGCACGGCTGCACTGGAGCACTACACGGCCACCTTCGCCGAGATTCTGTTGAACAGCGACGAGCTGCTGGCCCTGCTGGACGGGTCCGACGTGCGCGAGATTCTGCTCTGGCACGCGTTCGAAGAAGCCGAGCACAAGACCGTCGCGTTCGATGTCTACCAGGCCGTGGGCGGGTCCGAACGCAGCCGGGTGCGGGCCATGCGGCTGGCCACGACGATCTTCGTGATCGAGTTGATCCTCCAGACCGCCCGTTCGCTGGCCCGCGACCCGGCGACCTACCATCCGGTCCGGTTGCTGCGCAGCCTGAACCGGTTCCGCAAGTCGCCGATCTTCAGCCGGGCAGCGCTGCGTCGCTACGCCTCCTACACCAAGAGCGGTTTCCACCCCAACGACTGGGACAGCACCGAGACGTTGCAGCACTGGTCCAAGCAACTCGTCGACGCCAGCGGAAATCCGATGTACGCCGATAACTCGGTGTAGCACCGTCGAACTGGGCCTAACGAACGGCGGCCGGCTGCTTTAGGCTCAGAGGCATGCGCGATCGGGAGACGATCGACTCCGAGTTGCGGCGTCTTGCCGCGCTGCGCCGGTCAATCCGCGAGCAGGGTGGCGAGCTGTCGAGTCGGCTGGTCGACGATCTTCTCGACGAGCGCTTGGGTCACCGGGTGGGAGCGGTGGCGACCGAGGTGGTTGAGGCGGTTGAGGCGTGCCCGGTTATGGCCGACACCGTGCCCCGGGACGCGCGAACCGAGGAGATCTCGCCATCTCGTCGGATGGGTGTGTTGCGCCGCTTCGGTTTCCTCGCAGCACTACCGCTGTCTCTGCTGGCCATTGGAGCGGCGCTGGCGGCGATGTACGCGCTGTACCACCCACGCCCGGCGCCGCTGGCCCCGCCGAGCGCACCACCGGCGCCGCCGTCGGCCGGCCGCGGTGACTTCGCTGCACCGAAGACACCCGCTCCCCCGCCGGACATCATTGACCGGGCATTTATCGACGTGCTCAAACACGAAGGCGTTCCGGTTCCCAGCCACGATTACGCGATAGCCCACGGGCATGCGGTCTGCGACTTCGTCGCCGACCAACCCAGCCTCACCGAGGCCGCCCGCTTCGTGCAGCAATCCTCGATCTGGGATGCCGATCAAAGCACCAAGTTCGCCGGGGCCGCCATCGCGTCCTACTGCCCGCGGCTCGAACCTGCCGCCAACCTCGACCAGATGCAGCAGACCTTCCAGGATGTGCTGTCCGGATTGCAGTCCATCGAAGGTGATCTGCACGACATCCGGGATCGGCTGCCGGTGATAGCGGGGGGTTCGTAGCCGCAGACCCGGTCAGGGAGACCAGCCGGGCCTTTGAGAGACCAGGGTGTGGCCCGGCAGCAGACGTTTAGGGCCAGAATCTGCTTGTCGAACGTTAGCCTTGCTCATCTTCGCTGACTGCCCATGCCGACCTGGCGCCATATAGCAGGCTCAAGATTGCTCCGACTACCGAGCACGTAACCGCATATGGCGGCGGATTTGCGACCACGTTGCCTAGCATGATTTCTGCGGTCCGACGGACTTCCTCGGCTACCCGTAGCTGTCATGGATATGTCCCCACCCGCACGACTGTGTTCGTGCTGCCCTGGGGAACTCAACGTGACACTGATCCGGACAACCGCTGACCGCGTCTGCGCGATGGCACCGGAGTCGTTGGTGGAGCAATTGTTGGAGCAGATGCTCTACCGAACTGGGCGCCGCGCCGCAGCTGGCGAGCAGGCATCGTGGAAGCGCAGTCTTCCGATCTTGGCCGCGGACCTCGTTGACGCCGACCTGGGGGATGTCGAGATGCTGGTCGAGTATCACCTTCCGTTGACCTCACAGAGGGCCGATGTTGTCCTCGCCGGGACACATCCGAAGACCGGGGAAGCCTCCTATGTCGTTGTGGAGTTAAAGCAGTGGTCGGTCGCGTACGCCTTCGAAGGCGACCCGGAAATCGTTGATGTACCTGGCGTTCCGGGAGGCCCGCGCTTGCATCCGGTGATCCAGGTGCGAGGCTACTGTGAATACCTCTTCAACTTCGCCCGCGTGTTGGCGGACCACCCCGATGCGTTGGCCGGTATGGCATACCTACACAACGCCTCAGATCCCGCGCTGGTCAAAGATCTGCTCGCCGTGCCGATATCGACGACAGGGCGGCTTTTCACCGCCGCTGACAAGGACGCCATGCTGCAATTTCTTCAATCCCGGCTGGCTCCACGGCCCGGGCACCAAGCGGCGGACTTGTTGATCAACTCACCGGTAGCGCCATCCAAGCAACTGCTGAAGCTTGCAGCGGCAGAGATCCGCGACCGGCCTCAGTTCCAGCTGATCGGCAACCAGCAACTGGCAGTCGATCTGGTGATGCACACCGTCGAGCACGCCCGCGCGGGGAACACCAAGCGGGTGATCGCGGTGACCGGTGGACCGGGCAGCGGTAAGAGCGTCATCGCGCTGTCTTTGGTCGGCGAGTTGGCGCGGCGGGGCCGTACCGTCATCCACGCAACCGGGTCGCGGTCATTCACCCAGACACTCCGGAAAGTCGCCGCTGTGCGCTCCCCGAAGATCAGGGCGCTGTTCAAGTACTTCAACCAATTCATGACTGCCGATCCGAACGGTTTGGACGTGCTGATCATGGACGAGGCCCACCGCATCAGAAACACCTCCGTCGACAGATACACCCGTGCCGAGTTACGGACCGACCGCCCGCAGATTGATGAACTCATCGCAGCGGCCCGAGTCCCGGTCTTCCTTCTCGATGAACATCAAGTGGTGCGCCCCGGAGAAATGGGCACCCTGGCCCAGATCGAACAGCACGCAAAGCATCTTGGCCTCGGGTTCGAACACATCGCCCTCGAGGAGCAGTTCCGTTGCGGCGGCAGCGAGGAGTACGTGCATTGGGTTGTTCGGTTGCTGGGTCTCGCCGGGGATCAGCCCCCCGTG
>CAZPZQ010000031.1:0-19178 GCA_964590745.1 uncultured Mycobacterium sp.
TGGTGAAGAACCGTGGTGAAGAACCGTGGTGAAGAACCGTGGTGAAGAACCGTGGAAAGAACCGTGGAAAGAACCGCGGAAAGCTTCAAAATACGCACCCTTGTTGTCGCCCCCTCTTTAGTATTTCGATGGTGAACACCGGACAGCTTGCAGATTCCTGCGTACTCTGGGGTGGTTTCGACACGTCGATCACGGCCCGAAGTTACGCGCAGTTAAATAGCTTCCTGGCCGGCTTCGCGTTCGTCGTCATCACTCTCGTCCTGGATCGTGCTCATCGACGGCGCGTCGACGGCCAATCGACGGACGACCGAGAGGTCGAGCACGAGAACCTGGTGGGAATCGCGTTGGTCTGCGGGTTTCTCGGTTTGATTTTGACAGCCCTGCGATACAGTTTGCTGGCCGGCGAACGTGACTGTGCGCTGACCGGTGGTCGGGCGTCATCCGCCGGAGTGTTGGCCGCTGTATCGTTTGGCGCTTCGATGTATGTCTTGCTCTACGCCATTGTGCAGTTTATTGCCGGTATGGCCGGCGCTGTTGCCCGACACTGCGTATTCATTCAGGCGGTGCTCGTACCACCGATCACCGTCTTCTTCGTTGAGGCCGAACTCATGCACCTCGCGGTAGCGCTCGGCGATACCGAGACGCAACAACCCTTGCAGCCGCTGTGGGACTGGGCCAACCGCCTGGCTATCCTGCTGCCGCTGGCGGTCGCGGTGGCATGTGCCCCGGCGTGGTGGGCCGGAATCCGGAGGCGGCGTTCGCAGCTGCCCGCCAACCGTTTAGCACGGACTGTCCGGACTTTCGTCCCCTACATTTCCGTCGGTGTCGTGGGCGCCGTATTATTTCGATCTGTCCTGGGGCTGCCCGCAACGAATCCGGATGCCCGCATAAGCCCGACGGAAGCTTGGCTGTGGATAGCGCTATTTACCGCCGCGGTGCTGGTACAGAGCACGGCCTTATCGCTCCAAAAAGGTGTTGAGGTCCCCATCGGCGGATACCCGGAAAAAGCTACGGTGTAGCGGCTCTCCCGACTGTAGCGCCGCATCGACTCATGCGGTGCGGTTGTCGCAGTGCTTGTCGGGGCGATGATCGTCTCGTGGTAGATCGCAACGTTGACGATCGTCGATCGTGATTGCAAGCCAATGCCCCGGCGGTCGTCGGGCGGGGCGGTCATCAGCGATTGCCGATTGCCGGGAAACGATTCGACTATTGAAGGCGGCAATTTTCCGCCGGCGCGACTCCGGGTGTGAAACCATCCCTGCTAGCTGACACCTCATGTACGCACTGCTACGCGGGGAGGGGCGACATTGACCGAATAGCCAGGACCCAACTGTCAGACACCGATGACCATCCTGCCCCGACCCGGACCAGAATCGTTCTCGTCGTCTGAATCCGTTTGCGTCCCGCGTGTCTGACGTGCCTGCGGCCCTGCAGGGCTCCTCTTTCGCAGACCGACACGGTATGGCCACAGCGGCGGAAGACCTTCTCCGACTCGGGCGGATCCCTGAAGGACCTGAAGGAGAAGAACAATGTCTTTTGTAGCGACACGGCCGGAAGCACTGATCACGGCGGCCAGCGACCTGGCGAGCAGCGGCTCGGCGTTGAGCGCGCAGAACGCCGCAGCGGCCACCCCGACCGCCGGGCTGGTACCCGCAGCAGCCGACGAGGTGTCGGCGGTGACCGCGGTGCACTTCATCGCCCAGGCTCAGATGTATCAGGCGGTCAGCGCACAAGCCGCCGCGATCCATGACCAGTTCGTGGCCGCGCTAACTCGCAGCGGCCACGCGTATGCCGACACCGAGGCGGCTAACGTCATCGCCGCCGCTCTGGGTGGGCTGTAGCCATGGACTATTCAGCGCTGCCGCCGGAAATCAACTCGGGGCGCATGTATTCCGGTCCGGGATCCGGGCCGCTGCTTTCCGCGGCCGCGGCCTGGGATGGGATTTCGGCCGAACTACAGTCGACTGCTGCGGCCTACGCATCGGCGATTTCGACGCTCACCGGCCAGCAGTGGCAAGGTCCGGCATCGGCGGCGATGGCGACCGCCGCCGCTCCCTACGTGGAGTGGTTGACGAGTACGGCCGCCCAGGCGCAGCAGACCGCAGTCCAGGCCAGGGCTGCGGCCAGCGCCTACGCGGCGGCATTCGCGATGACTATCCCACCCCCGGTGGTGGCGACCAACCGCAGCCTGTTGATGGCGCTCGTCGCAACGAACATCCTCGGACAGAACACCCCGGCGATCGCGGCCACCGAGGCGCAGTATGCCGAGATGTGGGCTCAGGACGCGGCCGCGATGGAGAACTACGCCGGCTCGTCGGCGGTGGCGTCGCAGTTGACGTCGTTCACGTCGCCACCCCAGACCACCAACCCGGCCCAACCGCAACCCCCGAAGCCCAACCCGGGCCTGAGCCTCAGGGTCTTGCAGGACCTCGGGATACTTGATGCTGCGCAGGGCGCCACGGCGGTCGGCACCATCGGGAACTTCGGCGTGCAGGGTGCCAATTACGGCTTGAACGTCAGCAGAATTGTCCCGACGGCGGTTCCGGCTGTGCCGAAGTTGGTGAGCGAGCAAGAAAGCGGCCTAGGAGGTGCGGGTGTGGGCACGTCGGTGGTGCCCGCGGTGTCGGGGCCGGCAGCCGGCAGGCCCGCCGCACTGGTTTCGGCGACTACCGGACGGGCGTCGTCCGTCGGTGCACTCGCGGTACCGCAGGCGTGGTCCACCCCTGTCGAAGTACGCCAACTGGCCAGGGCACTCCCCATGACCAGCATCGCGGGTCCGCTGGCGGCGCAAGCTGCTGCCGAAAGCCCGTACGCCGGACTGGGTCTGGCGAGCATGGCCGGCGGCGGCATGGGCGGTCTGGCCGGCCTGGGCGCCTCCAGCGCGAACACGGCCGCTGCGACCCCGGCGACCGTCAACGCTGCGCCGGCCAGAGCGGTAAAACCGGCAGCGCGCCGCCCAGCGGCGACAGCGGCGGCCGGCGCGGTGACGTTACCTGCGGAGAACACCGCGGCGAGCCTCGCAGAGGTCCTGGCGGCGATGCCCGGCGCGACAGTCGTTGTCATACCGCCTCCGCCGGTTGCCGGATGACACCGTGATGAAATTCAGCATCATCGGTTCGGCGGTGCTTATTGCCGCTTATATCGCTACCGTCGCGCTGTACGCCAGCACCGGCTTAGGCCGGCCACACGAACTGGTCCAAGGGCGCCCGTTGGCCCATGGAACCAGGGTGACCCTCGATATCGAGGAGCTTCAGTCGATGAAAGGCGTGCTGGTCGTCGATCTCACTGTGACACCTGGATCTGACCTACTTGATCCGATAACCCACGGCCTCAAGGAAGACCTCGGTGTCGCGGTCACGTCCGCGGTGACACCGACGACGCGTAAATGGTTGGCCGGCACCGTGCCCGGTATCTTTCCGGTGACCCTGACCATCACCGGAGACCCCTCGAATTGGCCTTTTGACCGGTATCGTTCGGGACCGATAACGGTTGAGATCTTTCGGGGGAGCAAAGCACCGGAGCGCGCCTCGGTGACATTCGTCGACCGCATTCCGGGCTGGAAGGTCGATGTTCTGGGCGGCGGCGACACCGATCCGCCCGCACCGTATCGGGTGCAGTTGCACCGGTCCCCGAGCACGGCGGCGTTCGCCACCGTCATCGTCGGTGTGTTGATCACGCTTGCCGCTCTGGCACTGTTTGTTGCGATTCAAACGGTGCGCGGCCGGCGAAAATATCAACCGCCCTTGACAACGTGGTATGCCGCATTGCTTTTCGCGGTGATGCCACTGCGCAACGCACTGCCTGACCCGCCGCCGATCGGATTCTGGATCGATGTCACCGTCGTGCTGTGGGTCATCGTCGTGTTGGTCTTCTCGATGGCGCTCTACGTCTACTGCTGGTGGCGACAGCTGCCGCCCGACGTCGATCACGTGCGTCAAGCCGACAACGCTGAGAGTGTCAGCCCCGGCTAGCCGTTGGCCGCAATGTCCTCCAGCACGGCGAACATGGTGCGCGCGGGCACCCCGGTGCCGCCCTTGGGTGTGTAACCCCACGGGCTGCCGGTGTTGTACGCCGGCCCGGCCACGTCGATGTGCGCCCACTGCACCCCGTCGGCGACGAACTCGCGCAGATAGACGCCGGCAACCAGCATGCCGGCAAACCGCTGGCCGCTGACGTTGGCCAGGTCGGCCACCGTGGATTTGAGTTCCTCGCTGAGTTCATCGGGCAGCGGCATCGGCCATCCGTTCTCACCGACCCGCTGGGAGATGTCCGCCACCCGGTCCCGGAACTCGTCGCTGCCCATCACCCCGGGCGTACGGGTGCCCAGCGCGACGGTTTGCGCACCGGTCAACGTCGAGGTCTCGACCAGGTAGTCGGGGTTGTCCTGGCAGGCCCGCACGATCGCGTCAGCCAGGATCAGCCGGCCTTCGGCGTCGGTGTTGAGCACCTCGACGGTGATGCCTCCGTACTGCGTCAGCACGTCGCCCGGGCGTTGCGCGGTGCCGGACGGCATGTTCTCCGCCATCGGGACGGTGGCGACCACATCGATCGGCAGGCCGCGGCGCGCGGCCAGCACCACCGTTGCGATCACCGCCGCTGCGCCACCCATGTCCGACGTCATATGGTGCATCGACGCGGCCGGCTTGATCGAGATGCCGCCGGTGTCGAAGGTGACGCCCTTGCCGACCAGGGCCACCTTCTTGGCCTTCTTCGGATTCTTGGCCAGTCGGGATCCGCGGTGCGTCAGCCGCACCAGCCGGGGTGCTCGTGAGGAACCCTGCCCGACCCCGAGCACTCCGCCGTACCCGGCTTTGGCCAAGCCCTTCTCGTCGAGCACCTCGACGTCCAGGCCGGCGGATGCAGCTAAAGCCGTTGCGCGGCTGGCGAACTCAGCCGGAAACAGGTGGCTCGGCGGAGTATTGACGAAATCCCGGGCAGTAGCGACAGCAGTCGCGACGTCCACGCCGTGGGTGACGCGGGCCTTGGCGCCCCGGACGGTGGACAGCACAGTGACGGTCTTCAGGCCCGGTTCTTTCGGGGCGGTCTTATCGCTGCGGAACGCGGTGAACCGATAGCTGCCCAGAATCAGCCCCTCGACGCTGGCGGCGAGGAGGTCTTGGTCGGGTTGGCCGGGCAGCTCGGCAAGCGTGCTGATCACTGCTTCGGCACCGTTCAGCGAGCGGGCCGCCGCGCCCGCCGCCCGCCGGATGGTCTCGGCCGGCCACTCGTCTCGCGGCTTGCCCAGGCCGACGGTGAGCACGCTGGTTGTCGGAAGCGAACCGCTGACCAGCCGGTTCACCTGCTCGCCGGTGCCTTTGGCGTTCAGCGTTCGCAGCGCGGCGTTGATCTCGGCAACCGCTTCGTCAGCCGGCAACGCCCCGGCCGCTACGGTGGCCGGGTCGGCATCGTCGGCGCCGCTGACGACCGGCACGATCAGCACCGCCTTGCTGGCCCGCCTGGGCAGCGCAGCGGTTACGGTGACAGCGGGCGGCTGGTAGCCGGGTTGGGTGCTCACGAGCACTCACCTTAACGGCTGCCGGTGTGACTCAGCTCGTACGCCGTGACCGGATCGTCGAAGCCCTTGAGCGTCAACGGGTCCAGCACCGTAGCCGGCCAGTCCGGCAATTGGTCGAGCAGGTCGGCCGGCACCAGGATCTGTCCGGGCGCGGCGGCGCCCACCAGCCGCGCGGCTAAGTTGACCGGGTTGCCGAAGTAGTCTCCGTTGACCGCCACCACTTCGCCGTAGCTCAGGCCGGCGCGGACCTGCAGGCCGGCCTGACGCGCTTTCGGATGGTCGACGAGATCGGCCGCCGTCGTGACGAGTGTCTGCGGATTCGAACTTACCCACATCACCGAGTCGCCGATGAACTTCACCACCCGGCCGCTGTCGGCGTGGACCACGTCGGCCACGGTGCCGATGAACTCAGTGAGCATGGCCGACAACTCCGCGGGGGTGAGTATCTGGGTCAGCGCGGTGAACCCGGACAAGTCGGTGAACCCGACGCCGCACACCATGCTGATCGACGAGCCGCCGCCGAGCGCTTCGAGGAACGTTCGGGCGCTGACTTGATGGTGGCGGTGGACGGTGTCGATCATCGCCCCGACCCGGGGGATAAACTGTGCGGTCGCGCGCCACGCGCGCGCCGTGGCCAGTTCATCCTGGGTATGGCCGAGCCACACGTCAGGCTGACTGACCCGAATCATCGACGACTCGGCCTCGGCCAACCGGGCCATCGCGGCCCCGAGCACCCGGAGAAAACCGTCGACCGGATCACCAAGCTGCGCCCGCATCGCGACCCAAGTCGCCAGCGCGTCAACATCGGCCTGGCTCAACGCCGGCGCGTCGCGGTCCGCGACGCTCAAGCCCAGCATCACCCAAGCCCGCTCGACATCGTCGACCGGAACATCCAGCGCGTCGGCGGCGCTGCGGAGGCTGTAGGCCGGCGGCCCGGACCAGCCCAAGACGTCACCGGCCAGCCCGAACAGCCGTCCCCGGTGTTCGGCGTCGGCCATCTCGTCCGTGCTGAAACCCAGACCGGCGAGGTACTCCAGCAGGGCCGCCCGCTGCCGGGCGTTGGCGATTCCGGCAGCCTCGAGCGCCTCGAAATCCAAGGGGTCGGCCACCTGGCCAAGTGTGCCAGCCGGTGTGGCCGATTAGGGTGGATCGGCGTGAGCGAACTCCAACACGGACCGCTGGAAGATCGTCACCGCGAGTTGGGTGCGAGTTTCGCCGAGTTCGGCGGCTGGCTGATGCCGGTGTCATACGCCGGAACCGTCGGCGAACACAACGCCACCCGCAACACCGTCGGTCTGTTCGACGTCAGCCACCTCGGCAAGGCGACGGTTCGCGGGCCCGGCGCGGCCGAGTTCGTCAACGCCACGCTCAGCAACGACCTGAATCGGATCAGCCCGGGTAAAGCCCAATACACGCTGTGCTGCACCGAATCCGGCGGTGTCATCGACGACCTGATCGTCTACTACGTCAGCGACGAGGAGATCTTCCTGGTACCCAACGCCGCCAACACCGCAGCGGTCGTGGCCGCGCTGGGCGACGTCGCACGATCCCACATCACCATCACCAACGAACACCGGTCCCGCGCTGTGCTGGCGCTGCAGGGGCCGCGGTCCACCGCGATCCTCGACAAGCTGGGCCTGCCGACCGACCTGGACTACATGGGTTTTACCGACGCCACCTTCAACGAGGTCCCGGTGCGGGTGTGTCGGTCCGGATACACCGGCGAGCACGGCTACGAATTGTTGCCGCCCTGGGATGCTGCCGCCGAGGTGTTCGACCCGCTGGCGGCTGCGGTGGCCGATGCGGGCGGCCAACTCGCCGGTCTGGGCGCCCGTGACACGCTGCGCACCGAGATGGGTTATCCGCTGCACGGACACGAGTTGTCGCTGGAGATCTCGCCGCTGCAGGCCCGATGCGGCTGGGCGATCGGCTGGAAGAAGGACGAGTTCTTCGGCCGCGATGCGTTGCTGGCCGAGAAGGCCGCCGGTCCACGCCGGCTGCTGCGCGGGCTGCGGGCGATCGGGCGCGGCGTGTTGCGACCGCAACTGACGGTGCTCGACGGCGACCGCACGGTGGGGTTCACCACGTCGGGTACGTTCTCGCCGACCCTGAACGCCGGAATCGCGCTGGCCCTGATCGACACCGACGGCGGCGTCGAAGACGGCGCCCGGCTGACCGTCGACGTGCGGGGCCGGTCGGTGGAGTGCGAAGTGGTGCGGCCGCCCTTCGTGACCCCAAAAACCCGGTAGGGCTCGGATATACAATCACGGCATGCAAAGCGGCCCGCTGGAGTTCACGGTGTCGCTCACCGCCCACCCCACACCCGACCAAGTTCGCGAAACCATGCTGGCTGAACCAGGTTTTGGCAAACACCACACCGACCACATGGTGTCGATCAGTTACACGGGTGGCTCCGGTTGGCACGATGCGCAAGTGATCCCGTACGGCCCGATCCAACTGGACCCGTCGGCGATCGTGTTGCACTACGCACAGGAAGTGTTCGAAGGGCTCAAGGCCTACCGCTGGGCCGACGGCTCGATCGTGTCGTTTCGGCCCGAGGCCAACGCGGCCCGGCTGCGCTCATCTGCGCGCCGACTGGCCATCCCGGACCTGCCCGACGAACTGTTCCTGGAGTCGCTGCGTCAGTTGATTGCGGTCGATCGGGGCTGGGTGCCGCCGGCCGGTGGTGAGGAATCGCTGTATCTGCGCCCGTTCGTCTTCGCGACCGAGCCCGGCTTGGGGGTGCGCCCGGCCAACGAGTACCGCTACCTGGTGTTGGCATCGCCGGCTGGCGCGTACTTCCAAGATGGGATCAAGCCGGTCAGCGTGTGGCTGTCGACGGAATATGTGCGGGCCTGCCCAGGCGGCACCGGAGCGGCCAAGTTCGGCGGCAACTACGCCGCGTCGCTGGTCGCGCAGGCCCAGGCCACCGCGCAGGGCTGCGATCAGGTGGTGTGGTTGGACGCCGCGGAACGCCGCTTCGTCGAAGAGATGGGCGGAATGAACCTGTTCTTCGTGTTCGGCAGCGGGGGAGCGGCGCGGTTGGTCACCCCGGAGCTATCCGGATCCCTACTACCCGGGATCACCCGGGATTCGCTGCTGCAACTGGCCGGCGATGCCGGCTTCGCCGTCGAAGAACGCAAGATCGATATCGACGAGTGGCAGAAGAAGACCGCCGCGGGCGAGATCACCGAGGTGTTCGCGTGCGGCACCGCCGCCGTCATCACCCCGGTGTCCCAGGTGAAATCCCGGGACGGCGAATTCACTGTCGGTGACGGGCAGCCCGGTGCGGTGACCATGGCGTTGCGTGACACGCTGACCGGAATCCAGCGCGGCACCTTCGCCGACACCCACGGCTGGATGACCCGGCTAGGCTGACCCGCGCTAGCAGACGCAAAAGTCCCTACATGTCGCCGGGATCGCGGGCTTTTGCGTCTGTTCACGCTAGTGGGGGCGTTGCGATGGTGGCTCTTAACCGGGCTGGCCGTTGGAGCCGGGGAAGCCGGGGAGGCCGGGGCCGCCGGAGGTGCCGTTTTGGCCGCTGACCGGCTCGGAGGAGTTCGGTCCGCCGGCTCCGCCGGTGCCGCCAGGGCCGCCGAGACCGGCCGCACCTCCGGTGCCGCCGTCGCCTACTGTTCCGCCGGACCCGCCGTTGCCGCCATTTCCGCCGTTGCCTCCGGTGCCGCCCATCGGGCTGTCGCCGCCGTTGCCGCCGACGACAACGCCGCCACCGCCGTCACCGCCGTCGCCGGACGTGCTGCCCTGCCCACCGGCGCCGCCGTTGCCGCCGGTACCGCCGGCGCCGAGAAATCCACCGTCACCCCCGGTACCGCCGTCGCCGCCGGCCCCGCCGGTGGCGAAGGTGCCGTAACCGCCATCCGCGGCGTTCAAGCCGGCTAAACCGTCGTTGGCGCCGTCACCGCCACGACCAGCGATGCCGCCGGCGAGGCCGTCACCGCCGCGGCCGCCGTTACCACCGGTGCCGAAGGGCGAGGTGGTTGTGCCGCCGTTACCGCCGTTACCGCCGGCACCGCCCGTACCTGCGTCCCCACCCCAGTTGAATCCGTCTCCGGTGGAGCTGGTTGCGCCGGCGCCGCCGTCTCCACCGGCTCCGCCGTGGCCGCCGATGCCACCGCTGCCGCCGTCGCCGAACAGCGCCACGCTCTTACCGCCGGCGCCGCCGTCGCCGCCGTGGCCGCCGGCGCCGCCGGCGAGCCCGGCACCGCCCGGGCCGACAAAGCTTGCGCCGTTGCCACCGGCGTCTCCGACGCCGCCGACGCCGCCCTGGCCGCCGTTGCCGAATAGCCCGCCGATACCGAACAAGGCGGGTGCCCCACCGGCCGCCCCGCCAGCACCGCCGCCACCGCCGACCTGGCCCGGAATGTGGGCGGCGTCCCCGCCGTTGCCGCCGTTGCCGCCGATGCCCGCAAAGGTCCCGCCGGCACCGCCGGCACCGCCATCGGCGCCGGCACCGCCGTTACCGCCGTCGCCGCCGTCGCCGAAGAACCCGGCGTTGCCGCCGTCGCCGCCGACCACATTGGCGGCAGTTTCGTTGTAGCCGTTGCCGCCGTCGCCGAACCACAACCCGCCGGCGAAACCGTCGGGATGAGCCGCCGTTCCGTTGGCGCCGTCACCGATGAGGAACTGTCCGGATACCGAGTTGATGAACCCGTCGATCTGCTGGCCGAACGGACTGGCAATCCAGGCTTCTGCGCCGGTGTGCAGTGGCTGGTAAATGAACTGGTTGAACAATTCCGCGGCGTCATTGCCGGCCGCGGGCAGCGGAACAGCCAGCGCATCGGAGCCGAGGCCGAGATCGGTCGGATCGACCCCTGGAGCCGCGACCCCGAACAGCGGGGCGATCCAGTCGATCAGATCATCGAAGTCGGCGTGCGCGGGCGGCGCGGCAGCCAACGGACTCATCCCGAAAGCCAGAAACGCCGCCGTCCCGGCGCCGACTGTGCGACGGCGTGTCTTGTGGGATCTGCGGTCTTCGTGGCCACATTGCATGCGAATCATCGGAGCCCCCTCGAGTTTTGCGCCCTAGCGATGTCTCAGCTGAGCGTGTCGCACTCCGAGACGCAGCAGGTAAGTAGTGCACTACTGCAATTTCCGCCGCATCACGCCGGGCATACTGAGGCCTTAATCGCCGTGATCGCTCGACGGCGGGCCGGCAGCGGCGAGTTTGGCCTCGGCGATGCGGTATAGACCGCCTAATGAAGCGGTGTCGACGTCGAGGTACTCGCAGATCACTTCGGGGGCCACACCGGCGTCGCGCAGCCGTAGCGCCAGCGAGTACGGCAACGGCAGGGCACGCAGCGCCTGCTCTCGCACGGCGGGGTCATCCGGCATTTGATCAGCCTGCCCGCCCGGGCGGTGCTGGACCTAAGTACCGGGCTACTGCATTTTCACTGCTCCGGGCCCGCGGTGATCTGTCCGCAGCAGCGCGGCCAGCTCCGCGCGGTCTGCGGCACCGGTCTTGGCCATCGCCCGATAGATGTGCGCTTCCACGGTGCGTACCGACAACGTCAGCCGCTCGGCGATCGCGCGGTTGGTCAAGCCGTCGGCGAGCATGGCCACGATCTGTCGCTCCCGAGCGGTCAACGGCAGCGGTTGGATTGCATCTCCCAGGGCAGGTGTGCAGGCACCGCCGCACAGCTGCGCCAGCCCCTCGGCGCGAGCGACGCACCGGTGCGCCGATCCACGCTTGCCCTCGCGCCGGTAGGCGACCGCAGCGTGCGAAGCCGCATCAATCGCGGCGATCCGGTCGCCGATGCGCTCGAACTCCCGCGATACCACGTCGAGTTCGCCCACGTCGCCGGCATGCAGAGCACCGGCAAGACGAGCGGCCAGACCAACTCTGGGACCCTCGACAATGGTTGCGAGCTCATGCAACCGTGGCGCGCCCGAATGATCCCCGAACTGGGCGGCGGTTTGCCGGCACAGTACTTCGCCCGCAAACTGCCCATTAGCTCTTGCGGTTTCGGCTGCCGACCATGAATGGTGGATCGCCTCGGGGATGGCGCCCCGGCCGGCGGCCACCCACGCATGGGCGAGCGTCCGTGCGTAGTCCAAGCACCGCCAACTGGGATGTTCCTCGAGTGCGCACAGCGCGGTGGCTGCCGCCTCGGTCGCGCCGCGCATCGCGAGCGCGATGCTGTGAAAGAGCTGGGCTAGATACCACCAGTGGCGGTCACCCGAGGCGAAGAGTGGCTCGACTGCGGGTTCCAGCAGCGAACATGCGGTGTCGAGTCGACCGGCACCCACAGCGGCCCGACCCGCCACCGCCGCACTGTGCAACTGCGCGGTCGGCCCAGGCAGGTCGGCGGCCCGCTGGCACAACAGCTGCGCCGCGGCGCACGCTTCTTCGATCCGGCCCGCTAGCACGAGGGCACCGACGTGGACGTCGGCGATGCCGAACCGCATCTGCGCGGCGTCATGAGCATGTTCCGCCATCCTGTATCCGGTCTCGGCGGCGGTCACGGCTTCGGCGGTCTTGCCGGCGTCTCCGCACGCAAGTACGGTCGCCGTTGCGGCGACCGTGCCGACCAGAGCCGGAAGCCGGTCCAGGGAAAGCTCTTTCGATATTTTTCTTGCCGCGTCCGGGTCGCCCGTTACGGCCCAGTACTCGGTGAGGAAAGCGTCGATGCAACCGCGCGCGGAGGGCGGTGCGGTGTGTACGGCGTCATCGACGAGCTTCTTGGCAGCCGCGGGGTCGGCAAACCAGAACATGTTGCTGGCCCGTAGGAATACCAGTCTGGCGCGATCCGCATCGGTGAGCTTCCGGCCTGCGAGCTCGACGAGCAGCGCATCGGCATCATCGGAACGGCCCAGCCACCACAGTGCAGCTGCGCGAACGAAGTGCGCCTCCGGTCCACCACCCGCGCGGATGGCTGCATCAGCCAGCCGGTCGGCTAGCCCCAGATCCGCCAGCCACACCGCGTCTTGGGCAGCTGTGACAAGCAGCTCGGCATCCGGGGCGAGGTCAGAGTCGACACTTAGTGTCGCGCGTCGGACGGTGGTTCGCGTGTCGGCGCGCTCGCAGTTCGCCAGTTCCGCGGCGACCAGCCCGCGCATTCGACGCAGCCTGGTCGGCGCCGCCCGGTTTCGACGCACCTCCGCATAGAGCGGATGCGCCACCCGCACCTGCGGTCGGCCATCGGCCTGGTCAACCGAGATCAGGCCGCGTATGTCGGCATCCTCGACGGCCGCGGCATCGGTGATCCGGATCAGGGCGGCCAGTTCGATCGGCTCACCGACCGCCAACGCGTCCAGCACGTCGCCGACCGCGGGCGGTAGTGGTCCCATTCGCGACTCGATGATGTCGACCAGACCCGCAGGCACCACCGGATCGCCGGCCCAGCGCCAGAAACCGTGCTGCTGCAGCAGCCGCCCATCGGCGATGTCCTGTTCGACGATATTGCGCAGGTACAGAACGTTGCCGCGGGTCAGTCGCCACAGCCGGGCGACGCCATCGGAATCCACTCGCCCACCCAACGTGGCCGATAGCAGCGCAGCCGTGTCGCCGCGCGACAGCGGCTGCAGGTCCAGCCGATCGAACGACGCGGCCGCCCACACCTCTCGCGCCGCATCCGGAACCGGATCACGGGCACGAACGGTGAGCACCAGCTTGGCGGCGCGCAGCTGCACGATCCGATGGAGTACAAAGAGCGACAGGTCATCGAGCAGATTCACATCGTCGACCCCGATAACCACCGCCTGGATGTCGTCCGGCACCGAAGTCAGCGCTGCCACCACGCCGCGTACCACGTGCAGCGTCTCGGTGACACTCGCCGGCGCCCAAGACGCGAAGGCGCCCAATGGAATCGCGCGGGCCGACGAAGTGCCGACCGCCCAACGGATTTGGCACCCGCTGGACGCGGCACCATCCAGTGCGGCGCGGGCAAGTCGGCTCTTGCCCACGCCCGCCGACCCGCAGACGACGATCCCGGCGACATCCGGATCGGATATCGCAGCCTCGATAACCCGCATTTCCTCGGCCCGGCCGGTCAGCGGCCAGGAATGACGCACGAGGTCAAGTGTATGAGTCGAAATCCGCGGTGAACAGGGCAAACGGACGCTGCGCGGTTACCGAAATCCGGCCAGCAGCACGGCGGACACAGTGGTGGTCCACTCGATGGCGGCACCCAGCACGTCGCCGGTGATGCCCCCGAAGCGGCGCACGCAGCGCCCGACGAGCACCACACTGCCGGCCAGCCCCGCCAGCACCGCAACCGGGCCGTGCCATGGCTGCGGACCTGCCGCTAGGGAAGCCGCAGCCAGAACGAGAATCCAGCCCGCCACCACCGGCGCCGACTGGGTGCCGGCGGCCCGAGCGCCGAGCGTGCTGCCCTCGGCAGCGGGCACGGTACGGCGGCAGGCGAGAACCACCGCGACCCGGCCGGCGGTGACCGCAACCACGATCGCCGCAGTGCTCAACGCCGCGAACGCCAGCCCTTGCAGCACGATCGCCAGCACAACGGCCGCCACTCCGAAAGGTCCGGTCGACCCGTCGCGCATCACCTGCAGCGCCTCCGGGGACGGACGGCGGCAGCCCAGCCCGTCGGCGGTGTCGGCCACCCCGTCGATGTGCAGCCCACCCGTCGCGACCAACAACGCTGCCACCGCAAGCAGCCCCGATACCGGGTGGTCGGACCCGAACGCGACATCACCGAGCCAGGTCACCGCTGCGGCGAGCAGACCCAGCACGAACCCGACCGCCGGCAACGCTGTCACCGCGTCGCGCCCCAGTGGAAGCTCGCCGCGTGCTGGCACAGGCAGTACGGTGGCGAATGCGAAAGCCGCTGCCAGCGAGCGGATCACGCGTCGGACCGGCCCGGTGGAATCCGTTGTGACACACCGGCTTCAGCGAACGTGGCCATCGACGACAGCGCCGCCACCGCTGCTCGCAGCACCGGCACGGCAACCGCGGCGCCGGCACCTTCGCCCAGTCGCATGTGCAGATCAATAATCGGTTCGAGTCGCAAGTGGGCCAACGCCAAGGCGTGGGCCGGTTCCGGCGAGCGGTGACCGGCCTGCCACCACACCCGGGCGCCCGGCGCGAACCGCTCGGCGAGCATTGCGGCGGCCGTCACCGCCAGGCCGTCCAACAGCAGGGGGGTGCGGCGCACTGCCGCTTGCGCGCAGAAACCCGCCAGCCCGGCAAAGTCTGCACCAGCACAACTGCGCAGCAGCCCGACCGGGTCCGATGCCACCGATCGCGATCGAAACAGCGCATCGCGCACCGCCGCGGTTTTGCGCGCCCACCCTGCGTCGCCGACCCCGGTGCCGTCGCCGACCACTTCGACCGGCTCGGCGCCGGTCAACGCCGCAATCAAAACACTTGCCGCGGTGGAGTTGCCGATACCCATATCACCGGCGACGAGCAAGTCCGCACCGGCGTCGACTTCTGCATCGGCGATCCGGCGCCCGGCAGCAACCGCGGCGGTGACTTCGTCAGCGGTCAACGCGTCCTGCTCCCTGATGTCGCCGCTGCCGCGACGCACCCGATGCGCGCTGATCTCGACCGATAGCGGGTCGGCGTCCACGGCCAGGTCCACCACCCGAACCGTCGCCCCGGCAACGTCGGCCAGCACGCTAATCGCCGCACCGCCGCCGGCGATGTTGGCGACCATCTGGGCGGTCACTTCCGCTGGATAGGCCGATACACCGGCTCGGACCACGCCGTGATCACCGGCGAAAACCACCACCCGGGCGCGCCGGAACTGGTGGGGTGGGCACTTGCCCTGGCACGACGCCACCCACACCGACAAATCTTCCAGGCGGCCCAGGGAACCCCGCGGTTTGGTCAGGGTGTCCTGCCGGGCCCGGGCGGCCGCAGCCGCCACCGGGTCGGGTGGTGCTATCGCCGGAAACTCCATCGGTGCGCCGACACCTGCTGTCCGCGGGGCCGACCGATCCCAGCCGATCTCAGCCGACCCGTGCACCGCGGCGAACCTGTGGTCGCGGCGCTCGCATCCGCCGCAGCGTAGAGGCCCGGCCGGCGGCGTAAAGCCCCAGCTTCCACCGGCTTTCGACGTTGTCCGGGAATTTGGCGTCGACCATCCGGGAAACCTTGCGGGCCAGTACCACACCGTCGACGACCATGACCACCATGACGATCATCATCGCCGGCGAGATATAGAACTGGACTTGGGGGAGCGCCATCATGACGAACAGCAAACCCAGCGCCGTGGGCATGAACAAGCCGAGCACGTTGCGCCGCGCATCCACCACATCGCGGACGTAGCGCCGAACCGGGCCTCTATCCCGCTCCAACAGATACGCCTCATCGCCGGCCAGCATGCGCTCTCGACGCTCACCCATCCGTTCCCGGCGTCGTGCTTTCTCGGCCCGACGCTCCTCACGGCTGAGCTTGGGCCCCGCCAGCGCCTTGCGCCGGGCCCGAGCCTCGGCGGACGTCATCGGTGCGGGCACCACCGGTCCGCGTTTTACCTGGCGCCGATCAGCTGCGCTGCGCTTGGGGGTGGGCCGGCCTTTCGGCGCGGTCGTATGCGAGCGGGCAGAACCAGGGGAATCGATATTGGCGTCGGCCGGGTCGGTGCCGTCGGCAGCACCGGCGCCGTCGACGCTACCGACGGCGCCGGAGTCTTTCCCGCGACCCGACAGTCTCACGCCCGCCAGGTTACTTGCCCGACAGGCGAGCTGGCCCGCTTGTGTCGATACGCTGCCGGTGTGAGGGCGATGTGAGCAGTTCGGGTACACCTGCCGACACCCCGCCAGCCGGGCTTCGGGTGTTGATTGCACCGGATTGTTACGGCGACAGCCTCACCGCTCTGCAAGCCGCCGCGGCCATCGCGGCGGGCTGGCATCGGTGCAGGCCCACAGATCGGCTGACGATCGCACCGCAATCGGACGGTGGGCCAGGCTTCGTCGCGGTACTGGCCGACCGACTGGGGGAGTTGCGCACGCTGCGGGTGGCCGGCCCACTGGATGAAGAGGTCGACGCAGATTGGGTGTTCGATCCGGAGTCCAAGACGGCCTACCTGGAATGCGCGCAGGCGTGCGGGCTGACCCTGCTGGGTTGCGCCCCGTCGCCGCAGACCGCGCTCGCGGCGCACAGCCGGGGGGTCGGCCAGCTCGTCGCGGCCGCCCTGCAGGCCGGGGCACAGCGGGTCGTCGTGGGGTTGGGCGGCAGCGCCAGCACGGACGGCGGCCGCGGCCTGGTCGAAGAACTCGGCGGCCTGGACGCCGGTCGCCGACGGCTGACCGGCGTCCAGCTGATCGCCGCCTCCGACGTGGAATACCCGCTACTCGGGCCGTGGGGTGCGGCCAAAGTGTTCGGACCGCAGAAGGGCGCCGACTCCGCCACCGTGGCCGCACTGGAACAGCGGCTTGCCGACTGGGCGGCCAGGCTGGACGCCGCGGCCGGGCGGGCGGTGAGTGCGGTGTCCGGCGCCGGTGCTGCCGGCGGTATCGGCGCAGCGCTGCTGGCGCTGGGCGGGACGATCGACTCCGGTGCGCAGATTGTGGCGCACCACACCCATCTGGACGTCGACATCGCCGCCGCTGAGCTGCTGATCACCGGCGAGGGCTGCTTCGACGAGCAATCGCTGCACGGCAAGGTGGTCGGTGCGGTCGCGGCCGCGGCACGCTCACGGGGCGTTCCGGTGCTGGTGCTGGCGGGCCAGCTCCGGCTGGATGAGCCGGCCTTGCGGTCGGCTGGCATCATGGCGGCCCGGGCGATCGCCGACCACGCCGGCTCGGTGCGCTTGGCCTTGATCGACGCGACCAACCAGTTGATGAGCCTGGCGTCGGCGACAGCAGCCCAAATCGGGCGGTAGGCGCGTTCGCCCGGCGAGCGGTGTTGAAGGTCCAGAACGGCCACCAGGTACCGTTGGTGCAGGGTACCGTTGCTACTGCCGGCGTTCAGCACCCAGACGACCCGAGAAGGCCCATAGCATGACTAGTCGTAAAGGAAGACCCAATGACTGTTGAGGACCAGTCGACCAGCGCGACCCGCCCGGTGATTTTGACTGACGAGGCGGTGGCGAAGGTGAAATCGCTGCTTGCCCAGGAAGGCCGCGACGACTTGGCGCTGCGCCTTTCGGTCCAGCCCGGGGGCTGCTCGGGGCTGCGATACAACCTGTTCTTCGACGACCGCACTCTCGACGGTGACACCGTCGCCGACTTCGACGGGGTGAAACTGGCGGTTGACCGGATGAGTGCCCCGTACCTGCAGGGGGCGCACATCAGTTACGCCGACCAGATCGACAAGCAGGGTTTCACCATCGAGAACCCCAACGCCCAGGGGTCGTGTTCATGCGGAGACTCGTTCAACTGAGCTGACCCGGCTGCCGGGCGGCGCCGCGACGTGGTCTCAGAAGCTGCCCGCGGTGCGTAACTCATACGAGCACACCAGAACCCGGTCGCCGACCGCGAGTAACTGTGCGACGCCCTGGGTGTGATCGTTGCGGTGGGTCCGGCTGACCCGGGCCACCCGCATGGTGAACAGCGCCTGAGCCTGAAATTCCGACAGGTGGACGATCTTGTCGATCGAGGCCACGTCGGCTCGGGAGAACTGTTTGCGGAATGCGTCGCTGTTCATCTTGGCAATCGCATTGTCGGAGCGGTGGTCGGTGACTCCGTCGTAGATACCGCACAGCGTGTTGCGGGCGATCGTGTCGATATCGCGATCCGCCAACGCGTTCAGATAATCCTGAATCGCCCTCTCGGCGGATGTCTCGCTGATCCGTCCGGTTGCGGTGAGCGCGGCCGCACCGCCGCCGCGCACCGTGTAGCCGATCGCTGCGGTCAGCCCAGCCAGTGCGACGACGGCCGTCACCAGGACGGCGGTCAGCCAGCGCCGGGACCGCCGAGGAGGCCGCCGAGGATACGGCGCGGGCGGCGGCGGCAACGATGGATAGGCCGTCGGGGCCGGCGCATAGCCGGTCGGCGGGTTAACCGGCCGAGAACCGATGTGAGGTGGGCGGACTGAGCCGTAATCCGGGCCGGTACCGTGGGTCGGTGGATACGGACCGGCCATCGGCGTCTCCTCCGGTATAGGCGGGGCCAGCACTTCGGGTCCCGCCGCAGCAACTCTGTATGCAGGCTAACGCAGCGTCGGCTGCGGGCCCACGGCCCGGGAAAGCTACGGTGAGTAGCCTCAGCCAGGCCGGCTCAGAAAACGAAGGGTTGAAATCTCGTGACGATTGCGGTGACCGGTTCGATTGCAACCGACCATCTGATGCGCTTTCCGGGCCGATTCTCCGAACAGCTGCTCACAGACCACCTGCAAAAGGTGTCGTTGAGCTTTTTGGTCGACGACCTGGTGGTTCACCGCGGCGGGGTGGCCGGCAACATGGCTTATGCAATCGGCGTGCTGGGCGGCGATGTCGCGCTGGTCGGGGCGGCCGGCGACGACTTCGACGACTACCGCCGGTGGCTGGAGTCGCACGGCGTCAATTGCGCCGCCGTCCTGGTCTCGCAGACGACGCATACTGCGCGGTTCGTCTGCACCACCGACGTCGACATGGCTCAGATCGCGTCGTTCTATCCGGGCGCGATGTCGGAGGCGCGGAATATTTCGCTGGCCGACGTGGTGTCCGCCATCGGCACACCGGAGTTGGTGATCGTGGGGGCCAACGATCCCGAGGCGATGTTCTTGCACACCGAGGACTGCCGCAAACTCGGGCTGGCCTTC
>CAZPZQ010000032.1:0-18376 GCA_964590745.1 uncultured Mycobacterium sp.
CGGCCGAAGACGTCGGCGATCACCGAGTGGTCGATCACCAACTCGGTCGGGCACAGCGGGTTGATCTTCTGGGTGTCGCCACCCAGCGCGGTGATGGCATCGCGCATCGCGACCAGGTCGACCACGCACGGCACCCCGGTGAAGTCCTGCATCAGCACGCGCGCGGGCGTGTAGGCGATCTCCCGACCATGCTCAGCGGCCGGGTCCCACGCTGCCAACGCCTCGATCTGCTCGCGGGTCACCAGCCGGCCGTCCTCGTTGCGCAGCAGGTTTTCCAACAACACCTTCAGGCTGAACGGCAGCGCCGCAGCCCCGTCAACGCGGTCCAACCGCCGGATCTGGTAGCTGGTGCCGTCGACAGCGAGCTGGTCGCGGGTTCCGAAACTGTCCAGAACGCTGGCTGCACTCACTAGTGGACCTCCCGCCGATCGGATTCAGTTGGCTGATTCCAACCCTAGTCGCAAAACCGGGTGTGGCGAGAAAGTGTCCATTGACTGGGCATCCGGCCGTCCGCGGACCGGCTCGGCGGGGAGTTTGGCCCGACCGGCAGGTGCCGCTGACCGGGGACGGCAGGCCTACGCGCGGCGTGTCACTTGCGGGCGGCGAAATGCGTGATGGCTCCCGAACATTCGAGGGTATCGATCTGTAGCCCGGCGTCGACCAGCCACCGCTGGGCATCCTCGACGGTTCCTCCCGGGCCGAAAGTTCCAGTCGTGCGCATCAGCGCCATATAGGCATCCGCGCGACGCACCCGGCCCCGGGTGGCAAAATCCCCGACCAGTCGGCCGCCCGGACGCAGACAGCGGGCGATCTCGCGAACCGCAATGGCCGGATCGGGCACGCAGTGCAGCCCGTTGAAGCACACGCACAGGTCGAATTCGCCGTCGCTGAACGGTATCTGCTCGATGCTGCCCTCGACGAACTCGACCACTTCTCGATGTTGCGGCGGTATCCGCTGGCGGGCGTGGTCGAGCATCGCGGTGGAGATGTCCATCGCCACATAGCGCACCCGCTGACCAGGACGCAGGTGCCCTACCGTGATGCCGCCGCCACACGGCACGTCGAGAACGGCTGCGCCGTCCGGCAGTTCAGCGACGACATCCATCGCTTGGTAAATGCGACTGACATCGGTGCCGAATAACAGGCGGCCGAAAACTCGAGCCAGCCGCCGCTGCTCGATAGCCCGTGCGTATGAAGTGCCGATCGATCGGCCAAACAGTTGGTTGCGCCACACTTGGCTGACGTTCGGCATGTGCTGAAGCATATCGACCGGTGCCAATCGACGATGCCCGCCGCAAGCGTGCCCAAGGCGCGGGCGAATCTCAAGTACGCGTGGTCAGCCCTGCTGAGCGGCGGCCCGGTCGAATACCCCGCGCTGGTCCGGGCAATAGGCGTTGATCGAGGCGCCCAGGAACTGCCAGCCTTCCGCCTCGGTGCTCTGTTTCGAGCCGTTCCGGTAGATGTTGGGCACGATGAACCGAACCGACGTAGCCGCATCCGGGTCCCGGCCGGCGCGCAGCCGTTCGCAGACGATCTTGCCCAACCAGGCGTTGTAGTCGCGCGGGCCGTAGATGCCGTAACCCTGCAGCTCATGGGAGAACTCGACATCGGGGTCACCGCCGGACCCACCCCCGGGCGGGGCTCCGCCGCCCGCCAGTGCCGGTGCGGCCAGCATCGTCGCCAGGGCCACCACCGCGGCAGCCAGCGTTGTTGGCTTCATGGGGGCAGTGTACCGGCATTTGGTTAGCCGATCTGCGTTCCCGGTGGCGGCGCAGGGGCAACCCGCGCAGCACACCGTTATAAAACTGTGACTATCCGCCGGATCAGTCGTATGGTGTTCGAGATGGGCAGGCACAGGTTAGCCAGCAGCCGCCGCAAGTCGTCGGCCGCCGTGGCTGCCGCCATCGCTCCGGTCGCGGTGTGCTTTGCCGGCGGAAGTGGCTCTCCGTTCGCCGAGCCCGAAGCTGCCGATCCGGTCGCCGAGGCTGCACCATGCTGCTGGGAACTGGTGGCGGCACCGGCCGCGTTTTCGTCGGCTTCCCCCATCGAAGCGGCGACGATGCCGGCGTCCAGACTGCGGGTGGTTTCGCGCTTCCTGCCGGCCGGGGTCGCCCCCGAACGAGGCCTGCAGGTCAAAACCATCCTGACGGCTCGCAGCATCAGCGATGCGTTTCCCCGGGTTCACGAAATGGGTGGGGTGCGAGCGGACGCCATGCGGTGGCACCCCAACGGCCTGGCCCTCGACGTCATCATCCCCAACCCCGGCACCGCTGAAGGCATAGCCCTCGGCGACGAGATCGTGGCATTCGCGCTGAAGAACGCCGATCGGTTCGGACTACAAGATGCAATATGGCGGGGCGTCTACTACACGCCGGACGGCCGGAAAAGTGGTGGCTACGGTCACTTCGACCACGTCCATATCACCACCACCGGGGGCGGATATCCCAGCGGCAACGAGCTCTATCTGCGCTGAGCCGATGGCGGCGGATCTTTAACCCCGCCGGCGCTCCATCAGGACATGCGCGCGCATGAGTTCGCCGGGGTTGGTCTGCGCGGCCAGCAGCGATAGTTCACCGCACAATACGGTCGCGGCGGCCAGCACGGCCAGACGGTGCGCGTTTTCCGCCGGGCCGCGTTCGGCTGTGCAGCCCAACTGCGTGAGGTTGTCCTTGACGAAGTCGAGATCTTTGCCGCTGCCCACCGTTCCGACGATCAGGTTCGGCACCGTACAGGAGAAGTAGAGGTCGCCATCCCGATCTTCGGCGACCGTCACACCCTGCGAGCCTTCGACGATGTTGGCCGCATCCTGGCCGGTGGCGAGGTAGAAGCCGAGCAGCATGTTCGCGTAGTGGGCGTTGGCGGATCTTATCCCGCCCGCCAGCATGGTTCCGATCAGGTTTTTGCGGACATTGAGTTCGGCGATCTTCGCCGAAGTGGTGTGCAGTTTGTCCCGGACAATATCGCGGGGAACGGATAGTTCGGTGACGACGTTCTTGCCGCGTCCCAGAATTCCGTTGACCGCGGTCGCTTTCTTGTCGGTGCAGTAGTTTCCGGAAATCGACCCGTAGGAAAGGCCCGGAAACGTCGCCAAGATCCACGCCAAAATCTTGTCGGCCGCCAACGTAGCCATGTTGTGTCCGGACGCGTCCCCGGTGGTGAACTCCAGTCGGACGAAAAGCAGGTTGGCGACTATCTCGTGTCGGATGCCGACCAGGTCGGCGAACTGGCTGCAGTCGCGCACGATCTGGCGTACCTCTTCGAAACGGTCGTGGAGTTGTTGTGTCGCTCGGTGCGCGGTGGCGGCGTCGTCGGCTTCGACAAGCACCGACCGGGTCATTCGATCGTCGATCAGCGTTGCCACGATGCCGCGCTCGGTGAGCATCGAAATACTGGCACCGCGCCCCACCGATGGCCATAGCGGCGACTCGTAGGTGGCCAGTGGGACTTTGGTTTCAGCGGTGGTGACGTTGCCGGTTACTTTCAGCGGGCCCACCCATCTCATGGGGACATTGGCTGCCGTGTGCGCAGAGTCCATTGACGGATCCCTCCCTTAGCTGTCGCGCGCGTGAGACCGGGTGGCCAGGTGACGAGTTTCGATCCCGCGGTCGGCACAGAATGTACGCAAGTCGCCGGTCACCAGAACATCACAACCGGACAGGTCAGTGGGCGTGCGTGCGCCCAGCACGGTCATCAGCGCGGTCAACTGGTCGAGCCAGGTGGAGATCCGCTCGATCAACCGCTCGACACCGCCGTCGAGCAAGGTGCCGAGAAAAGCGCCGGATGCCCCGACAGCCGCGGCGCCCAAGGCCAAGGCCCGCGCCACATCCAGCGGGTTGCGCACGCCGCCCGAGCCGAGCACCGGGATGCCGACACCGCGGGCGTCCAGCAAGCAGGCCGCGGTGGACTGCCCCCACCGGTCGAGGAATCCGTAGTCGGCGGTGGTGCGCCGCCTGTTCTCCACCCGAGCGAAGTTCGTGCCGCCGCGACCGCCCACGTCCGCCGCGTGTACGCCGAGCTTTTTCAGCAGGTCAAGCGTTTCTCGGCTTAAACCGAAACCGACCTCTTTGACGATGACCGGGACGTCGACGCTCGCGGCGATCTCCTCGATCCGCGACGCCCACGAGGCAAACGATCGGTCGCCTTCGGGCATCACCACCTCTTGGACGGCGTTGAGGTGAATTTGGAGAGCATCCGCCTCCAGCAGTTCGATTGCGCGCTGCGCGTCGTCCACCGACGTAGTCGCGTTGATGTTCGCCATGATGAAGCCGTCGGGATTCTTCCGACGCATCACTTGGAACGTATCGGCTACCCCGGGGTCGGCGAAATACACGCTCATCGACCCGGTCGCCGCCGCCACCCCGGTTTCCCGCGCGGCGATGGCAAGGTCTCGGTTGATGGCGCCGGTCTTGGCGGTACCGCCGGTCATCGCGTTGATGTACAGCGGCACCGGCCACTCAACGGTGCCGAACCGGGTGTTCAACGACACGTCCGCGCGATCGATGCCGGCCAGGGCGTGGTGGATGAAGGCCACGTCGTCGAACTCGTTGTAGTCAAGACGGGTGCGCTGCTGATCAGCCGCGAGCCGCACATGGTCGTCTTTGCGGCCGGCGGTCATTGAGCGTCCATTTCGTCACCGAGTACCTCTACGGGCAGGCGCTGTATCCCCGCGGCTGCCCACCGCGTCCGAAGCCGCTCGATATCCCGTTCGTCTGCGGTGTCCAGTAAGGCGACTCCGCAGTCACCACCGCCGGCCCCGGACGGCTTTGCCGCCCAGCCGATGGCGTCTGCGGCCTCGCACAGAGCGATCAGCTTATCGGTGAAGATACCCAACCGGGCCGCTTTATCCAGCCCGGCCAGCAACTCGCGGGCGGTTCTGATCTGCCGGACAACCTCTGGGCGGTCACCGCGCTCAAGCGCACTGGCGGTGGCCAGAACGCATTCGGTCATGTCGGCGACGAAGGCCTGGTGCAGGGCGCTGCCGCGCCACGCATTCGCCCTCGGCCCGCCGACAAGCTCGCGTGTTGAGACCGGCCGGCCGGTCCAGCCCACCTGCAGCGTCAACCCGCGCGGTACCGCCAGGCGGTGGACGGCAAGGCCCGGCCACACCGCATCGAGGGCATCGTCGATGCCGAGGCGGCCCACCAGATCGAGCACCGCTGCGCGGTCCGGAGCGTGGTAGAGGACCCATCCCCGCCAGGTGCTGGCGGCTAGGTCGGCGCCGGACCCCTGCGGATCGAGGCGGGCCGATGCAATCATCGCCAACCGGAACCTGGCATCCCGGGTCAACTCAAGCCCGCAGTACCCGGCTACAGCCGCGACGACGGCCGCTGTGACCGCGCCGCTGGAACCCAAACCGAGCTTCATTCCGCTGTCGTGTAGTTCGCTGCTGATCGCCAGATCGAAGGTGGGCATCGGCAGGTCTCGGTGAGCCAACAATTGAGCGACCACTTCAACGGCCGCCACCACATGGGCTAATGCACCCCGGCCTGACTTTTCGTCTGCGGAGGTCCGCCCGACCAGATCAACGCCGCGCCATTGCAGATGCACCGGGGCAGGGCAGAGGTCGGAGGAGATGGTGACGCCGTCTGCGTCTGCGGCCGACGCGGTGACGCTGACCAACCGGTCGACGGCAACCAGGATGGCCGGGCTGCCCGGTTCCATCACGGCGTATTCGCCAACGATGAACAGCTTGCCGGGGGCATGCCGGGTGATCGGTTGCGGCACCGTCATGGTGTGACTTCGTTTTGCGTCCGTGCGCCCGGCCCGCACCGCGCCACCACGATCCGGACGTCAGACCCGGCGATGCGCAGCGCATCGGCGACCCGATCCGCATCGTTCGGGTGGCAGAGCACCTTCACGTTGGGGCCGGCGTCCATGGTTGCGTATGCCGAAATTCCGTCCAGCCTCAACTGCACGACGCAGTCGAGCAGGGCCAGGGTGCCGGCCGAGAAGTAGCGGATGGCAGGCCGGGCCGCCAGCATGGTCGCGTGCATACCCAGCGCGTTCTGCTCGGCGATCGCACCCACGGCGTCAAGGTCGCCGCGAGCAAGTGCGATCCGCATGTCGGCTAGATCCGTCTTGCTTGAGTCCACCCAAGCCTGATACAACGGCGAGGTTGCGACCGTGTGCCGCATGGCTTCTCGGCTGGATACCGGTTTCCGGCCGGTGTCGATCAGAGCGATGACCAGTGCCGGATCGATTGCCACATCGGTCACCGGCTCAGCGTAGGAGCTGGAGTCTGCAGTCGCACCCGCGCCGTGACCGGCATACCAGATGACGAAGCCGCCGAAGACCGATCGGGCCGCGGATCCCGAGCCGCGCCGGGCCAGCCTGGACAGGCTGACCGGATCGAGGTCGAGGCCATAGGCTCGGGTGGCGGCCAGCGTCAGCGCGGCCATTCCGCTCGCCGAGGAGGCCAGCCCGGCTCCGGTGGGCACGGTGTTGCGAGTGGCAACGACGGCATGCACGCGGCGTTGCGCCAAGTCCCGAACCAGCCCGAGGAAAGCGACGATCCGACGGGCCATCTCTTCGGGGGCGGCGACACCGTCGAGCGTGACGGTGTCAACCGGGGCGGCCGGGTCGAGGCTGACCGTCGTGGTGGTGGGAAAGACATCCAACGTCATGGAAAGGCTGTCAGCGCAAGGCAAGATCAGGTTTTCGTCGCGCTTGCCCCAGTATTTGATCAAGGCGATGTTGGGCTGCGCGACAGCGGTGACGCTGTGCCCGCCCCGGGCGGCGGGGGAGGACGTGGCCTGCTCAGCCGCCACCATCGGCGAACCTCCCCACCGGCACGAACCACGTGGCAACAGCGCCTGCGGTGCGCAGAGCGGCGGCTACCGCCTGCGCTTCGTCCGGGTCGCCGGTGAGCGCGACCATGCACCCACCGAGTCCGCCGCCGCTGATCTTGGCGCCCCGGCCGCCGGCCTGCAGCGCGGTATCCACCAGTGCGTCGATGTGATCGGTGCTCAGGCCGATTTCCCGCAGCACCCGGTGGTTCTCGGTCAGCTTGGCACCGAAAACACCGAGTTGACCGCCGGTGAGACCGCGCAGCCCGGCATCGGTCAGGCTGCGCACCCGGCGCATGAACTCCGATTCGGTCCGGGGGGCATTGTCGAATACCCGCCGAACATGCTGGATCGCGTCTTTGGTGCGGCCGGACACGCCGCTGTCGCCCACTACGAACACCCCGTCGAAACCGCAGACGAGTTCTTCGGCGCAACCGGCAGAGTAGCAGATCAGATGAGCTGAGCCGGTCGCGAGCGCGTCGATACCGCTCGACTTTCCGTGCGCAGCGGTCTCCGCCATCTGAACCAGGTCAAAAACCGTTTTCGCGCTCAGTTGGCGATCGAACAGGTGGGCCAAAGCCAGCGCCACGGCACGCGCGGATGCTGCGCTGGCGCCCAGGCCGCGGCCGGGCGGAATCATGCAGTCCACCAGCAGGCGCACCGGCGCCCGGTCGCCGATACCAGCGATTGTGTTGAATCCCGCAATCAGATCCCGCAAACCGCCCACGGCTTCCTCGGCCATCGGTGGTGCCGCTTCGGCCGGTGTGAAGGATATCTCTGGGGGGCCGTCCGTTCGGTGCGGAAGCAGAGCGGCGTTCACGGTCACCGTCAATTGGGGGAGCGGAATGGCCAGTGCGGGAGCACCGTAGACAACCGCGTGCTCACCGAGCAGGATCACCTTCGCGTGCGCCTGCCCGGTTCCTATCGCGCGGTGCCCGGCGGCGGGCCCCTCCACTACGCCCAACCGGCTTGCCTCCATACTGTGGCGCCTTGGTCCCAACCTTGAAGACCTCGAAGACCTTGAAAACCTCGAGAAGTCACGCTGTACCGACGATCGGGTGGACGCCACAATCAGGTGGACGCAACCGACCACCTTTCCGTAGACGAAGCCGCACGTGTGGTGCAGCGGCGATGACAAGCCGCGGAGGTCGAGTGTCGACCGGTTTTGAGTCTAATGCTGTCAATCCAGATGTAGGACGGGGACCGCCGATCGGCGCATGCGCGGGTCGCAATCGTAGCCTTCCCGTGGTGGTGTAAACCCGCCATTTATGATGCTGCTGTGCTTCGCGCGGCGCGGGCGCACTGATGACGCTACCGGCAAGCGTCTGTCAGTGGCGCGACCAGGGTCGGTGGGTGTTGACCACCGCGGGGCAGGTGTTCGTCCGGTCGCAGCCTGGTTATGGTCCGACGGTGCTGCTACTGCACGGCTTTCCGTCCAGTTCCTACGATTTCCGCTCGGTGGCATCTCGACTGGGTCAACGGTCCTGGTTGGCAATGGATTTTCTCGGCTTCGGGCTGTCCGACAAACCGCGACCGCACCGCTACAGTCTGCTCGAGCAGGCCAACCTGGTGGAAACGGTGGTAGCCGAGGCGAGCACCGGCCCGGTGGTGCTGATCGCCCACGATATGGGCACCTCGGTTGGCACCGAACTACTGGCCCGCGATATCGACGGCCGGTTGCCTTTCGAGTTGCAGCGAGCCGTGTTGAGCAACGGCAGCGTGATCTTGGACCGGGCCAGCCTGCGCCCGATTCAGCAGGTGTTGCGCGGGCCGCTCGGTTTTGTCGCCGCTCGACTGACCAATCGGCGAATGTTCACCCGCGGTTTTGCCCGACTTTTCAGTTCCGGCCATCCGTTGTCAGCCGACGAAGCGGCCGCGCAGTGGGCGCTGCTGTCCCACAACGGGGGGCACCGGATCGCCCACTTGCTGTCGGCCTACCTTGACGAACGTGTGCACTACGCCGCCCGCTGGCACGGCGCGGTGCGCGAGTGGCCGAAACCGCTCGGCTTTGCATGGGGCCTCCGCGATCCGGTGGCCACTACGAACGTGCTCGCCGGGCTGCGCGAACTGCGCCCGGACGCGGCCGTCATCGAGCTTCCCGAATTAGGCCACTATCCGCAGATCGAGGATCCGGACGGCTTCACCGATGCCGCGCTGCGGCTGCTAACCGGCTAACGCTGGCAACACCGTGCGTGAATGCAGCGTGTTGTCGATGTTCGGCATCACGAACGGGCTGGCGGCACCGCTAGCAGGGTCTGCAGCTCTCTGGGCAACTGCCCGCGAACGTCCTCGGCTTGGCCGGGGCTGATGCTGTCCAAGATGGTGGTCGCGGTCGAGACGAAGACCGACGTGGCCCGAGCCTGATCGATGCCTACCCGCCTGACAAGCTCGGCTTCGATGGAATCTTGGGTGATCGACCGATCCGGGCCGAGCGGCAGGGCCAGCAGGTGCGGTTTCAGCAGTGAGGGCAGTTGCGAGATGAAGTCCTTCGCTTCGCCGGGTGCGAGTCGCCGCACCAGCGACGATACGACGACATCCAGGGCGGCGCGGGCTTGCTCGGTCTCATCGAGGCCCGCGTCCGCTTGAATCTGGTTGACCAGCCGGTTGAGCGTGGCTTCGGCCCGCACCAGGCTGCGCCGGCGCCCCGGTGCCCGATCACTCTCGGCCGGTCCGCCTTCGCCGATCTGTGCTTGCACGATCGCGGCGAGTTCCTCGAGGGGTGCTGCCTCGTCGAGGAGGAGGTCATCAAGGGTCACCATGCCGACCAGCCGTCCGTCTTCGACGAGCGGAATGCGCCGGACGTTGCGTTCTTGCATGATCCGGATGGCGTCCGCCCGCTCATCGGACGGGGTGAGCGTCAACGGTGATGGGCTCATCACATCGGCGATCTTGGTCGTCGTCGGATCCAGCCCCTGTCCAAGTGCGCGCACGGCGAGATCGCGGTCGGTGACGATACCGACCACTTCCCGGTTCTTCTGCACGACCACCGCGCCGATTCGGTTGTTTTCGATGGCGCGGGCAGCTTCGATCACCGGGTCGTTCGGGTTGAGAACCACTAATCGCGGGCGTCGGTACCAATGCAGCGGCATATTTTAGCCTATAGCCGTGGCCGAACGATTTCAAACGGTAGCGGAATTCTTTCATCGCTGCGGAGGAGCGTGAGATGACCGAACACCTCGTCCACCGCCGAGTCGTGGTCGGTGTCGACGGGTCGCCGGCGTCGCTTGCCGCGGTGCGATGGGCCGCACACGACGCAGCGATGCGCCATGTCCCGCTCACCGTGGTGCACGTCGTCGCGTCCCGACCAGTCCTGGCCGCGACGCTGACTCCGCCGGCCGGCGAAGTCCGCGAGGAGGTGCTGGAGGCCGCACAGGACCATGGCCGGGCGGTGATCGCCGACGCGCTGCAGGAGGTCCAGGACATCCGCCCAGAGGCCGCCGGTGAGCTTCTGCTCGGCGCTCCGGTACCTCGCCTTGTCGATCTGTCCGAAGAAGCGCAACTGGTGGTGGTCGGAAGTCGCGGCCGGACGGCGTTGGACGAGCGCGTACCCGGCTCGGTCAGCACCGGGCTGATCCAGCACGCTCATTGTCCGGTGGCAGTAATCCCCAGCCATGTTCCGCTGTCGCCGCAATTGGCACAGCGGCCGGTGCTGCTGGGATTTGACGGATCACCGGAATCGGAGGTGGCGACGGCTGTCGCGTTCGACGAAGCCTCCTGGCGGGGTGTGGATTTGATGGCCCTACACGTCTGCTGCGATACCGATATGTCCTCGGCGTTCGCCATGGAATGGTCGGCGCTGCAATCGGTGGCGGGCCAGATGCTGTCGGAACGCCTCGCCGGCTGGCAGGAGCGTTATCCCACGGTCTCGGTTCAGCTTCTGGTCGAGTTCGAACGCCCTGCCCGCCAACTTCTCGACCATGCCGAGCGGGCCCAGCTTGTCGTGGTCGGCGGCCGTGGCCGCGGCGGATTCGCCGGGATGCTGCTCGGCTCGGTCAGCACCGCCGTGGTGCAGGCGGCCCGGATCCCGGTTATCGTCGCCCGCCGAGGGACGGACACGTCGTTAGCGTGACGTCCCGCTGGTGCTGTTGGCGTCGCGGTGGCCGCTCGGCACCCCGACCGGTCAGAAAATGCTGCTCAGGTCGTTGAGCAGCGACGGCAGGTTGCGCACGAGAACAAACGCTTCGACGCCCAGGGCGACTGCCGTCATGCCGCTGTGGATGGCCATCGGCATACCGATCGCGTCCACAACGTCACCGTCGGCCAGGAAGTTCGAGAAGAGGGTCGCCTCGGTCGCCGGCAGCATCGTTGTGAGGGCGTTGATGACGTCGTTGGTCGCCGACATCATCCCGTTGAGCGTCGATATCGCGCCGCTGAGGCCGCCGACGGTGTCGCTGAGCGACGACAAGTTCGCGCCACCACCGTCACCGCCTAACGCCGCAATCAGGTGATCCAACGTGTTCGGTTCGATACTGGACGGATCTTGCAGATCGGCCATGAAGTTGTGGAATCCTTGCTCGGCGCCGCCGACCAGAGCTTGCATGATGGTGTTCCACTGTTCGCCATCGATGCTCGGAAACAGCCCGGCCGGGGTCGGGTCGTTGGCCGGTGTGGTGGACCAGCCGATGTCCGGATCGGCGCCGTAGCCGAGGTTGACCAGCACCCGCAGGTCAGGCTCCAGCAGGTCGGCGATGGGACGACCGGCGATCAGCCCGATCAGTTGCGCCAGCGGCAGTTGGTTCGGGTCCGGGATGATCAGGTAGTTGGTCCCGCCGTCGTATCCGGGTGTGGTGTCCAATGGCTGGGCGGCGGCGATTTGTGCCGGGGTCAGCCCAACGCCGGGCGCCAGCAGTCCCTGGATGTAAAGCGGGTGGACCAGCGCCATGCCCATCACGGCGTTCAGGTCGGCCAGGAAGTTGATCGGGTACCGGGGGAAGTCGGCGAAGCCGTCGTATTCGAGCGTGTAGATGGTGTCCGGGATGCCGGTGTCGGCCGGGGCCGCGCCGCTGAACGTGATGCCCAGGCTGGGCAACGTCGGGTTAGGGTCTTGGGGCAGGTTGAAACGCTCCAGGATGCCGCCGTTGGGGCTGCTCGGGTCGCCCAGGTTGAAAAAAGTCAGCTTGCCGTCGCGTACGTCGACGCCGTCAAGTTTGCCGTCCTGAATATCGCGCATCACCATCGCGTTGATGGTGGCGCTCTGGGATACGCCACCGACGAGGACGTCGTGGCCACCCTGGATGTTCTTCTTCACCTCGGTTTCCACGATTTCGACGCCCTGTGCTACCGATTGGTCAAACGGTAACTGTTTGAGGCCACCCTCGATGGTCTGCAACCCTTCGGGTGTGAACAGCCGCTCTACCGCGAAGTCCCCGAAACCCAATGGGGCGAGGTAGTTTTCGGCAGCGGTCTGGGTCAGGTCCACCGGCGGGATCGGGACACCGCTGCCGCCCATCACCAGCGCCACACCCTGACCGGGCAGCGGCGGTGCGTCGATCGGTATCGCCATGGGTTCGCCGTCGGACAGCAAGACCGCCTCGCCCACAACACGTTTGCTCGCTGAGCCCGTTGCGGGTGGCAGTGCAGGTGTCAACGCCAGCGTGGTGATGCCGGCGATGACCAGCGGCCCGGCACGCCATGGGTATCCTGCGCGACATTTCATCCGGTGCCCCTCCTGGATAAGCTCGTCCGGCGGTCCCGAAGCCTGGTGCAGAAAACACGGAAGCCTGGCACAGCAACGTGTACCAGGCTTCGGCGCCTACATGGAACCTTAACGGACGCTAATAGCGCATAACGGCGGTGTCAACCACAGACCTGCGTTGGCGCCAAACGCCGTCCGTGCCAGTGCAATACGAAGGCAAACCACACCCCGACCTACTTCGTCACTGTGACGTATTGGGCCGCTAACACCCCGCTCTTGAAGGCCGGCTCAGTTCGTGGTGTGTACCGTCACCACGTCAGTCTTGGCTCGGCGCGCTACGTGGGCCGGCACCGAACCGAGCAGTCGGCCTGCGATAGTGTTCAACCCGGCGTCGCCGACGATGAGTAGATCGGCGTCGATTTCATCGGCGAGCTTGACCAGCGCATCTGCCGGGGCGCCAACAATGGCACGCCCTTCGATTTCCCGCGCGCCGGCGGCCGCGGCCCGTTCCTTGGCCTCCTGCAGAGTCGCATAGATGCGGGCATCGCCGGACGTCCGGTAACTTTCGCCCGCCGAGTGGTCGGGCGTCGGGGTGTAGGCGGTGGCCACCACCAACTTCGCGCCCAGCTTGGCCGCGAGCTGGCCGGCCCGGTCAACAGCGCGGAGCGACGAAGGCGAACCGTCCGTACCGACCACCATGGTTTGAAAGCCGCTCATCGATATCCTCCCAGCGGTAAGCTGCGACGCCACCGCGCCGTTGCGATGGCGCCCCGGTGACGAAAAGTCATCTCCGGCACCGTTAACGGTAGGCAACCGGCGAGGTCAAATCAGGAGGCGTTGGTCCCTGATCGACGGGCACTGGTGCCTTGCAAATCAGGGCTGAATGGCACTTGAGCTCAAATCTGATCGACGGAGCAGGGGAATTGTCGCAGTCGCCGACTCGTGCGCAAATAGCCAACCCGCGAGGGGACCGCGGCGGGATGGTTAACTGACGATTCCGGCGAGTCGGTACGCCACCGCATCGAAGGCGCGCAGGGTGTCCAACAGCATGTGCGAATCCGCAGCGTGCGGTTGGGTGGATAATTTGGCGGCGACTACCTCGGCGGCGCGATTGACGTAGATCATCTGACCCCGCATGCCCAGGCACAGCATGACGTTGCTGCCGGGGTAGGGGAACCACAGTTGGTTGCGGTACATTCCGCCCGGCATTCGAGTGTCGTCAGGGCAGGCGGCGAACGCTTGCCGCGAGTCGGGCCCGCCGTCGAGCGTGTCGGCGATCCACGCCGCCGGCACCACTTGCTGTTCGGTCAGCGAGACACCGTCGCGCACAAATAGCGACCCGAACCGGATCAAGTCGGTGAGGCAGGCGCTGATGCCGCCGTCGAAGAATCCGGTTCCGGCCGCGTCGACCCCGATGGTGGCATCGCATTGGGCGCCGATGCGGCTCCACAGCAGTTGCGACATCAGCTCGGGCATCCGCTGGCCGCCGGCGATCTCGCAGATCCAGCCGAGTACATCAGTTTCGCAGGAACGATATTCGAACGGGCCGCCGTGAGCCGACTTCGAGCACAGGGTCACCAAGAAGTCGTGCAGCGTGGCAGGGCGGTCCGGGCTGCTGCGGGGTGCCCACCCGACCGCCTCGTCGAGCATGTGCATCTCTGCGGCCGGATCGCGGTGGTTTTCCGAGAAAGCGATACCCGACCTCATGTCCAAGAGGTGGCGCACGGTCGCACCGGCGTAACCGCTGTCGGCCAGGGCCGGCACGAAGGCCGTGACCGGGGCGTCGAGCTCGATCGCGCCGGCTCCGTGCAGCGCGCCGACGACGGCAGCGATCAGCGACTTGCTCACCGAGAACAGCAAGTGCCGGGTCTGGGCCGTCAGGTCGCCAAGGTATTCCTCGGCCACCAGCGACCCGCGGTGGGTGACGGCCCAGCCGTCGGTAGCCGTGCTGGCCATCACCGCGCCGACGGTGGCGGTGCCTCCGGCGGTGCCGGTCACCGCGATCTCGGCCACCGGCGCATCGGCCGCAGGCAACGCCGCGATCGGCCCGGTCCCGCGGGAGATTACCGCGGTCGGCACCATGTCGTCGACGTGTTGGAGCGACCACTGCGCATAGCGCGCCGACATCCAGTTGGCTAGCGAGATGCCGGGCGGCACCCGACCAGCCTCACCGCCGCTCACGCCCGCCGACACCGTTCGACGATACCGTCACGCCCGAGCGACCAGCCGCGAAACGATCGGCGTAGCCGGCGCCAGCGGGGTGGAGGCGAATTTCGCCTTGATGCCGTTGACCCAGCGCCGACACCGCTCGGTGAGCTGGTAGTCGTCGGTCTGCAGTCGCGCACGAGTGATGAGCACACCGAGTTGGGCGCCCTCGCAACGTAAGTCACCGGGCGCCGCGACACGCATGTAGAAGGCCTCGGATTCGTCGATGAGTGAGGCCCAGTCGTTGGCGGAGCGCGCAAAGGAGACATGCCCGTCATCGCCGGCGCGCCACACGCCGGTGCGTGGCGTCGCGGTGAAAAGCTCGACATCCGGTGCAGTTTCGGCGATGAGCACCTGACCCCAGACCTCGTCCTCGCCGTAGCCGCGCTCCCAGCGCCCGTTGATTTCCTCGATGTCGAGCTCGTAGTCGACGTCCATGTACTCGAGCAAGTGAAACAGGAATAGCGGCATGTCGGCGTAGGCTTCGGTGGTCAAGTTCGTCATCGGGCTTACGCCGCTGACCCGCGGGTTCACCTCGCCGAGGTAGAGCGCATCGGAGTCCAAGTCGTGCAAAAGATCTACCTCGAAGTAGCCGCGGTAGCCTTCGCTACTCAACACATCGCCCAGCTTGCGCACCATTTCCCGCGCAACGTGGTTCTGCGCAGACGGCAGTACTTCGGGCCAGATGTCATTGCCGCACCAGCCGCCCTTGCGCGAAGTCAACTCCGGGTAGCCGACGAGGCTGGTCATGACTGGGCCGATCACGGTGCCGTGCCGAGTCACCGCGCCCTCCAGACACACCTCGACGTTGCGGATGCGCTTCATGACCTTGACTTCCTGCTGGTCGGCCAGCTCAGCGGCGCAATGGTCCCAATCGCGCGGACCGCGCACGAAGAAGGTGGCACTGCCGGCGTCACCGTAAGCGGCCTCGACGACCAGATCATCGCCCAGGCCGGCGTTTCGGGCGAGTGTCAGCAGGTCGTCGTAGCTGCCGGCCCGGCCGATGACGTGCGGCACGCTCGGCACGCCCGCCGCATCGGCCAGACGCGTCATCACAATCTTGGAGCTCAACCGATCACGCAGCTCCCACGAAGGATGCATGACGTCGAGCCCGGCCTGGCGGGCCAGGACATGGGTCTGCTCGTCCAGCATCACAAAGCAGGCCTTACCGCCGGGGCCGCGTTGCGCGACGAATTCGAGTGTCTCGGCGTCGCGCAGCAGGTGGTTGCACACGTCGCCCATGGAGTCGAAATCGATGCGGTCCCGCCGCCGGGGGACGAACACGCGCGGGTGTTCGCCCTCGAACGAATCAAAGTAGTTGAGGTAGAAGAAATTACGCACCCACCGGTCGATGCCGAGCAGGTTGAAGGGGGTCGGCGAGATGAAATACAGCGGCACGGTGTTGGTGTGAAAGAACGCACGGACATCCGAAAGGCCGCGCAGGGCGCGGCGCGGCTCGGGCTCACCAGGCTGCATGATCACGCAGGCCGCGGTGATCTCGACGCCCCGACCGGGCGCGCCCAAGCTGCAGCGCTGCGGGCGACGTGACGGTGGCGGAAGACCATAGCTTCATTCCGCAAGTATGACGTCGTGGCCGTGGTCGTGTCGAAGGCTCAAGTTTCGGCGGAAGAGGCTGGTAGTTGGACGGCACGCTACTCAAAGAGCTGCGATATGCCCAGCAGCGAGGCGCCGAGCCCCTCGAAGACCGGCGCGGCCACTCCGAAGGTCAGTGCGAAGGGCATCAGTCCGACGAACGCTGCCGCGGCTTCACCTATCCCGCCGAGCAAGTCACCGTCGGCCGCCCGCTCGGTCAGGAAGCTGAGCGCGACCGACGGCAATGTGCTCAGCAGCGCGGTGGCGGTGTCGGCGATGGGCAGCAGCGGCGCGTACATCGCCGCGGCGGCCGCGGTCAGCACGTTGACCACATCGGTGAACGACACCGGTCCCTCACCCAGCACCGGGAAGCCCAGGTAGTTCAGCGCGAACTTCAGCACCTCGTCCGAACCCGCGTTGAGGTCGAAGCCGAATGCCGGCGCGGAGTTCAAGATGGGCACCAGCGACGGGATTTCCTCGATGGGGCGGATCTGGTAGGTGGCCGGGTCGGCCAGATCGGCGAGGAACGCGTCGACCCCACGCTGCCAGCCGTCGCCGAGCGCAGTGAACACCGCGTCCCAGTCCAGATCGGGTGGGAATACCCCAAACGGGGTGGACACGTCGGCCGGTCCGTCGTCCCAACCGTGGTCGATGTTGCCGTAACCGAGGTTCACCAGGATCCGCATGTCGGGCTCGAGCAGGTCATAGAGCGGCTGGCCGATCACCGGCAATAGCTGCAGCGGCGCAATGAGCGGCACCGTCTGGGCCGGGATCATGTAGTAGTCGGTGAGCCCGTCGCCGGCGGTTTCCAGCGGGATGGCGTTGGCGATCTGGTCCGGGGTGAAGCCAAGGTAGGCGGTGTGCTCGTAGAGGATGCCGATGATCGCATTCAGGTCGGAGAGCAGGTTGAGCGGGTAGCGGGGGAAGTCGGCGAAGCCGTCGTACTCGACGGTGTAGATGTCGGTCGGGTACAGATCCGATGGGGTGCCGCCGCTGAACGTGATGCCCAAGCTGGGCACGGTCGGGCTCTGGCCGTCGATCGGCACGTCGAACCGCGACAGTACGCCGCCGTTGGGGTTGGACGGATTAGCCAGCAGCATGAAGCGTACGAAATCCTCCGGCACGCCGGCATCGTGTAGCGGCTGCATGGCCGCCGAGGCCACGGTAGAACTCTGCGAGTAGCCGAGCGCGACGATGGGATGGGCAGCGTCGACACCGCCGGCCGCGACCCGGTTCTGGATGGTCGATACCAAGATGTCTTTGCCCTGGTCCACCGACTGATCCAGCGGCAGGCTTTTGACACCGGTGATCGGGTACAGCCCCTCGGGCGTGAATAGACCCTGCGCGGTCCCGGTGAAGCCGTGCGGCAGCAGGTACTGCCGCTCGGCCAGGTCGACGTAAGACTGCGGCGGGATCGGTATGCCGCTCCCACCCATGATCAAAGCGGTGCCGTCGCCGAGGGGAGCGTCGCCGGCTGCCAGTTGCACGGCGGGCGGCGCGGACAGCAGCTTGGTCAGTGGGTCAGCGGCCGATGCCGACGGCGCGGTGATCATGCCGCCGGCCAGCAGGACGGCTGTGGCCATCTCCGCGCCGACGACAACCGGGCGGACCGGACGTTCGGCCCTGCGCTGCATGAGATCTCCTTTGATCACTGGACGGCCCGACGAACCGCGACCGACGGACTCGGACCCGCCCAGACGAAGCTAATTCAGCCAGAGTACAGCGGTGGTCCATATTTTCGAAAGGCTTCTCTCAGTAGTTTGGTGGGTTATCGAACCGGGTCTTGCCCGGTCGAGATAGTGAGGGAGTTTCGCATCGTTGCTACGGCGTTTTCATCGGCACTGCGGGCATGCTTTGTCGGACAAGGGGTCCGGCGCATATCGAGATGGTCACGGCTGGATACCGATGCGCACGATGATCTAGCGCAACACGACCTCAGCCGTACACCATGGCCGTCGAAGCAGGTCGTTTGCGATGCACGCGTACGCACGCATTGTTTTCCGGCTATCTGCGGGTATCAGGAGCGCTCGACAGGGGGCAGGCACGATATGACGGCGATGTCTTCCGGTCCGCACGGTGATCGCATCCTCAACAAAGCGCAGGGCATTCTGATCGGCCTTCGGCGGTGCTCGTCCGAGACGGCGTTGGGTGAGTTACT
>CAZPZQ010000033.1:0-18276 GCA_964590745.1 uncultured Mycobacterium sp.
CTGCGCCACCGTGTTCACCCGGTCCTCGAACGGCAGGATGACATCGAGGCCGAATCGATCCATGCCGAGATAGGAGCCGGCCCCGATCAGCTCTTCCAGGTAGCCCAGATCGGTGCTGTCGCCGGAGTGCCCGATCACCACTCGGGACAGGTCCACGCCTTCGTCGGCGAAGATGCGCTGCTGTTCCAGACCGCGCCGCAGGCCCGCGTGGGTGTGGGTGGAGATCGGCGCGCCGGTGCGCCGGTGTGCCTGGGCGACTGCGCGCAGTACCCGCTCGACACCCGGTGTGACACCGGGCTCGTCGGTCGCGCACTTGAGAATCGCGGCCTTGATGCCGGTGTCTGCGATGCCCTGTTCGATATCCCGAACGAACATGTCGGCCATGATCTCGGGTCCGTCGAACTGCGTGCCGGGCCCGAGATAGTGAAAGCAGAACGGCACATCGTTGTAGGTGTATACGCCGGTGGCCACCACGATGTTCAATTCGGTGGCCGCGGCGATCCGGGCGATCCGGGGAATGTAGCGGCCCAGCCCGATCACGGTGAGGTCGACGATGGTGTCCACCCCGGCTGCCTTCAACTCGTTGAGTCGCTGGATGGCGTCAGCCACCCGTTTTTCCTCGTCGCCCCAACCTTCCGGATAGTTCTGCACGACTTCGGTGGTCATCACGAATACGTGTTCGTGCATCAGGGTGACGCCGAGGTCGGTGGTATTGATCGGACCGCGGGCGGTGTTCAGCTGGGGCATGGCTTGATGGTAAGGAGATAACTGCGACCCCGGCGTGGCTTCACCGGGATTTGCGCCGGCGGCCGGTGAGCCGGTCGGCCGACATATGCGTTCCACCCCACCCCAGGGAGCGGCGATGCCGATAGCTTTCCAAGAGCCGCCACGACCGCACGCCGCCAGCACACTGCGGTTTCTGGCGAAGGCCACCGATGTCGGCTACGGCGAGCGGATCGACGGTGGACACGTGCTCGAATGGGTGGACAAGGCCGGCTACGCCTGCGCGTCGGAATGGAGCGGAAGGTACTGCGTGACGGCGTTCATCGGCGACATCCGGTTTGCCAAACCCATCGCGGTGGGGGAACTCGTCGAGGTCGATGCCCGCATCGTGCACACCGGGCGCAGCAGCATGCACATCTTCATCACGGTGTCCTCCGGTGATCCCCGCAGCGGAAGTCTCAGCGAGACCGCCCAGTGTCTGGCGGTGTTCATCGCGGTCGACGACGCCGGCAAGCCGGTTCCGGTGCCGTCCTGGTCGCCGCAGACGGTGCTGGACCAGCGGCTACAACTGGCGGCCCGGCGCCGGGTCGCAGTCCGAGCCGACGTCGACGCCGCGTTAGCCGCGCAGCACTACAGCGACGAAACCTCGGCACCCCGCGCCGTGCTGCGGTTCCTTGCGGCTCCAACGGATGTGAACTGGGGCGGAAAAGTACACGGCGGCAAGGTGATGCGCTGGATCGACGAAGCTGCTTTCTTATGCGCCTCGCAGTGGACCGGTGAACAGGTGATCGCGTCGCGCATCGACGGGATCAGGTTTTACCGGCCGATCATCATCGGCAACATGATCGAGGTGCGCGCTCGGCTGATCCACACCTCCCCGAAGCGGTTACACATCAGCGTGCACGTCAGATCGACCGAGGTGCGGTCCGGGCACGGCGACGTCGCGGCGCACGCGCTCACGATCTTCGCCGCCCTCGACGACGACGGCCGGGCGAAAGCCGTGCGGCAATGGAGCCCGGTCACCGACGAGGACCGCCGCCTGGACCGACACGCCTTGGAACTGGCCGAGGTACTTCGCCGCGCCGAGACCCGCTAATCGGCCACCTCGACTTGAATTTGTGAGTCGCCTCACACTAGTGTGACCAGTGGTCATCAAGGAACGCCGAGGAGGCCGAGGGAGGCTGATGCCGACGGTTACCTGGGCGCGCGTGGACCCGATCCGGCGGGCAGCCGTGGTGGAAGCCGCGGAGGCCGAATTCGCCGCGCACGGCTTTTCCGGCGGCAGCCTGAACGTCGTCGCCCGGCGCGCCGGAGTCGCCAAGGGCAGCCTGTTCCAGTACTTCGCCGACAAGCGTGACCTCTACGCATTCATCGCCGAGACCGCCAGCCAGCGGGTGCGGTCCTACATGGAGCAGCGCATCAGCGACATCGACGCCGGGCGGCCGTTCTTCGACTTCCTCACCGACCTGCTGGACGCCTGGGTGGCCTACTTCGCCGACCACCCGCGCGAGCGCGCGTTACATGCTGCGGCCACCTTGGAAGTCGACGCCGACGCTCGGGTCAGTGTGCGGACCGTCATCCACCGCCATTACCTGGAAGTGCTGCGGCCGCTCGTGCAGGCCGCATACGCCAGAAAAGACTTGCGGCCAGATGCCGATACCGGCGCACTGCTGTCGTTGTTGCTGTTGATCCTTCCGCATCTGGCGCTGGCACCGTATGTGCGCGGAATCGATCCGGTTCTCGGGCTCGACGACCCGACACCGGAGCAGCCGGCGTTAGCGGTGCGCCGGTTGGTCGCGGTGCTGTCGGCCGCGTTCTGCGCATCGGAAACCCAACGGCCCGCGCTGCGGCCCTGAAGGAGGTTAACCATGACACGGACGACCTACGGCTCACTGAGGTCGGGTGGACTCAACTGGGAAAGCCTGCCGCTCAAGCTGTTCGCCGGCGGCAATGCCAAATTCTGGGATCCGGGAAAGATCGACTTCTCTCGGGACCGGACCGACTGGGAGGCGCTGTCGGATCTGGAGCGTGAGCAAGCCCTCCGACTGTGCGTGATGTTCATTGCCGGTGAAGAAGCGGTTACCACGGACATCCAGCCGTTCATGGCCGCGATGCGCGCCGAAGGCCGCCTCGGCGACGAGATGTATCTGACCCAGTTCGCCTTCGAGGAGGCCAAACACACCCAAGTCTTCCGGTTGTGGCTGGACGCGATCGGCATGGCCAGCGACCTGAACGGAGTCCTCGACGAACTACCCACCTACCGAAAGATTTTCAACGAGGAGCTGCCCCAATCGCTCGATGCGCTGTTAACCGATCCGTCACCGGCTGCCCAGATTCGCGCATCGGTGACCTACAACCACATCGTCGAGGGCACGCTGGCGCTGACCGGCTACCACGCCTGGCGCAAAGTCTGCGCGGAGCGCAATATCCTGCCCGGCATGCTCGAGCTGGTGGGCCACATCGGTGATGATGAGCGGCGCCACATGGCATGGGGAACGTTCACCTGCCGGCGTCATGTCGCCGCCGACGACGCGAACTGGGCGGTGTTCGAAACACGGATGAACGAACTGCTACCGCTGGCGGTGCGCGTCACCGAGGAGAACTTCGCCCTCAACGACGGCGAGAACGCATTCGACTTAACCCCGGAAGAGTTCGCTCAGTACGCCGCCGACAAGGGCATGCGCCGGCTCGGCACGATCAGCAGCGCACGCGGGCGGCCCGTCGGCGCAATCGACCTGGACTACACCCCCCTTCAGTTGGAGGACACGTTCGCCGCCGAAGACCAGACGGCCCTGGCCGCGTCGGCATAGCTGTCGAGAGAAGGCCACATGACCCGGGTGCGGTACGGCTCACTGTCTTCACCGTCAGCCGGCGGTCTGAACTGGGAAAGCCTGCCGCTCAAGCTGTTCGCCAGCGGCAACGCCAAGTTCTGGGATCCGGCCGACATCGACTTCTCCCGCGACCGCGCGGACTGGGAGTTGCTGTCGGATCTGGAACGCACCTACGCCACCCGGCTGTGCACCCAATTCATCACCGGCGAGGAAGCGGTCACCGAAGACATTCAGCCGTTCATCACCGCGATGCGGGCCGAAGGTCGGCTCGGCGACGAGATGTATCTGACTCAGTTCGCGTTCGAGGAGGCAAAACACACCCAGGGCTTCCGATTCTGGCTCGACGCCGTGGGGATCGACGATGACCTGCACGGTTACCTCGACGACCTGCCGACGCACCGGCAGATATTCAACGTGGAACTGCCAGAATCGTTGGGGGCGTTGCTGACTGACCCGTCGCCAGCCGCTCAGGTCCGTGCCTCGGCGACGTACAACCACTTCATCGAGGGCACGTTGGCGTTGACCGGCTACTACGCCTGGCACAAGATCTGCGCAGAGCACGCCATCCTGCCCGGAATGCGCCAACTGATCGGGCACATCGCCGACGACGAGCGGCGTCACATGGCCTGGGGCACCTTCACCTGCCGACGCCACGTCGCCGCCGACGACGCCAACTGGCAGGTATTCGCAAGCCGGATGAACGAGCTGCTGCCACTGCTGATCCGCCGCGTCGACGACAGCCACGCCATCTACGGCGACGAGTCGCCGTTCGGCCTGTCCAGTGCTGAACTGACCGCATACGCCACCGAGAAGGGCCAGCGCCGATTCGGCACGATCAGTAGCGCTCGCGGCCGTCCGGTGGCCGAAATCGACCTGGATTACTCGCCGATTCGCCTCGAGGACACCTTCGCCGCCGAGGACGACACCGCACTGGCCGGCTCAGGCTGATTCCGCCCGCGTCAAGAGCGGCTTTGGTAGGGATCGGCTTCGAGCGCGCCGCGATCCCAGTCCGCGTGAATCGCCGCCGCCTGGTGAGTGTCCTGAAGGAAGTCGGGCAGCACCCGGTCGGGATCGGCGGCCTGGCCTGCGCCGGCTGGACCGGGTGGTCGGCGAACCCGTCCGGCTCGGGGTAGGCGTAGGCATAAAACGCTCCGTCAGCACCGCAGCCGGAAAAAATCCGCAACTGCTCAGTTCATGCGAATAGCCTTCGACCATCACCCAGTCCCCGACGTTGGGCGCACCGCCGGAATGGCGCGCGACGCGACCGCCGGAAAATCGGCTGCAGGCCAGATCCATTGCCCCCCAGAAGAAATGCACCGGCATGACCTTTCCGACGAACCGGGACCGGAACCGGGTGAGGACCCGGGCGGACTGCAGTGGCCGGCGCCAGAACAGCTGTGCGGCGACCGGGTCGGAGGACGTGTGCTCGGCATCCTCGGCGAACGGCGGCGCCGGATCGACCTCGTTGGGATGCGATTGGATGCGGGTAGGCAACCCCATGTCGTCGAGCGCTCGGCAGGTTTGGGGGTAGAACGTGGCCACCGACTTGGGTTCCAGCGCCACGGCGCGGACCGCGCCGGTGCTGCGGCGGATCACCATCCGGTGGTTAATGAAGTCGAGCTCGATATCGAACGCATCGGTGCCGTACGGGATGGCTGAGGTGGTCAGGCCGCGGCGCGTCAGATACGACGTGGCTTGCCACCCAGGGGTTGATCAGCGGCATGTGGGCGAGCCGGATCTTGCCGACGATCTGCATCCACATGTGCAGCGTTTCGCGGCCGGCGTCCAGTCATCGACGCGCAAGCTCGGCCGAGCGCTGGTGGATTGTGGCATCGACCTTCACTTCCCAGGTGCGCCGAGCAGACACCAAATCTCCCAAAAACCGTGCGTTAAGGGGACTTTTGCGCCAGCTCGCCCAACACCAACTAGCCCACCCAGACCGTCTTGAGATTGCAGAACTCGCGGATTCCGTGCCCGGACAGCTCGCGGCCGTACCCGGACCGTTTGACCCCGCCGAACGGCAGGCCCGGATAGGACGTCGTCATCCCGTTGATGAAGACCTGACCGGCCTCGATCTCGTCGACGAACCGGGCGACCTCCGCGTCGTCTCGGGTCCAGGCGTTGGATCCCAGCCCGAACGAAGTGGCGTTGGCGATCGCGATGGCCTGGTCCACGTCGTCTGCTCGATACACCGCGGCCACCGGACCGAAGACCTCCTCGGAGAAGATCGACATCTCGCGGGTGATGTCGGTGATCACGGTGGGCGGATAAAACCAGCCGGGCCGCTCCAGCGGCTTTCCGCCGCAATGGATCACCGCTCCGGCCGCGACGGCCTGATCGACGAGTTTCTGCACATCGGTGCGGCCTTGTTCAGTGGCCAGCGGTCCGACGTCGGTGTCCGGGTCGGTGGGGTCGCCGACCCGCAGTGCCGCCATCTTCTCGGTGAACTTGGCGACGAAGTCGTCATAGATGTCGGTGTGCACGATGAAACGCTTGGCGGCGATGCACGACTGTCCGTTGTTCTGCACCCGGGAGGTCACCGCGGTTTGCACCGCAGCGTCCAGATCCGCTGACGGCATCACGATAAACGGGTCGCTGCCGCCGAGCTCCAGCACGGTGTGCTTGATTTCGTCGCCCGCGATCGACGCAACGGACCGCCCGGCGGGTTCGCTGCCGGTGAGCGTGGCCGCCGCCACCCGCGGGTCACGCAGAATGCGCTCCACTGCGCTGGACGGGATCAGCAGGGTCTGGAAGCAGCCGTCCGGAAATCCGCCGCGAGCCAGCACATCGGCGAGATACAGCGCCGTCTGCGGCACGTTGGAGGCGTGTTTGAGCAGACCGACGTTGCCGGCCATCAAAGACGCCGACGCGAACCGCACCGCCTGCCACAGCGGGAAGTTCCACGGCATGACAGCTAACACCACGCCGAGGGGCTGGTATCGAGCAAACGCTTTCGACGCCCCCACCGTGGCCGCGTCGGCCGGTTCGTCGGCCAGCAGCGCCTCGGCGTTGTCGGCGTAGTAGCGGAAACCCGTCACGCATTTGCTCGCCTCGGCTTTGGCCGAAGCCAGCGTCTTGCCCATCTCCAGGGTCATCATCTCGGCGACCTGGTCGAGTTCGCTCTCCAGCAGATCTGCCGTGGCGTGCATCCAACCGGCTCGCTGGGCGAAGCTGGTGTGCCGGTAGTCGTCGAATCGAGCCGCCGCCCGCGCGATCGCGGCTTCGATCTCCTCGTCGGTGTCCGGGGTGAACGTCTTGACGGTCTCTCCGGTCGCCGGGTTGATCGTGGCGATGCTCGATCGGGAGCCTGCTGCGGACATGCTGACCTCCTCTGGCGCTGCGGTCACCCGCGGTTGTGTGACAGGTTCGCTATCCAGACTGCCACTATCGTGGGGATGGCCGGTCGTCATGGGCTCGTCATGGGCCCCACCTGGCGTAGAATCCGGCGGCGCTGACCGCGATGGCCCGACGGAAGAGATCGGATGCGTTTCAACCCACCACCTAACTGGCCGCCCGCTCCACCGGGCTGGGCGCCGGACAGCAACTGGAGCCCGGATCCGTCGTGGCCACCCCCGCCGCCCGGGTGGCAGTTCTGGATCGACGATTCGACGGCGCAATTTCCGCCGGGATATCCACTGCAGTACCCGCCGTGGCCACCCCCGCCCGGTCCTGGATCGCGGAAACTGCTCTGGATAGCACTGGCGGCGGCTGCCGTCGTCGGCGTGCTCGTCGTGGGTCTTGGCGTGAGCGTCGCGGGCCGGATGGCCCACATCCGCGAAGCCAAACCGTCCACCAAGCCGGATATCACCGAATTGACCCCGAACCTGTTGGTGAACCGCTCCGCGTTTCCGGAGATCTCCGGCGGGAAGTGGATCAGCGGCGTCAACGGCGCCGGCGGCGCTCGGTCGGATATGCCGAATATGACGATCGACCCGCCGGAATGCGCGGACCTCTACGGCGATTCCAAGGCTGCCACCCAGACCGCAACGGCGACGTTGGCTAACCTGCAGCCCAGCGGCCTGCACTCGATGCGGGTGCACCTGGCCATCACTCAGCAGCACCGGAACATGAAGGACTACCTGCAAAAATGCCGGTCGTTCACCCAGACCTTCGAGACATCAGGCCACAGCGTCACCACCGACGTGCGACTCGACCCGCTGGACGCCGACGGGGTGCCGCCGTGGGCGGTCGCGACGGTGATGTCGAGCTCCAGTGCGGCCGCTCGACGTATTCCGGTGTCCGTCACCGCGGCCACCGTTTCCGGCTATTACCGCGGTGTGCTCGTCGTCGCCAGCAGCAACCGGATCAACCTGCGGCCCAAAGGTGACGCCGCAATCGGTGCCGAAGCGACCGACGATCTGGTCCGACTGTTCAATACTCAGGTCGAGAAGCTGGAAGAGGCGCCGTAGCCGGGCGGCACAGCTTGCCCGTCAGCCAGCGGACGGCGGACGAGTCACGACCGCGGGCCGAAAGCCGTATCGCGGCGCAGCGAAGCCGAGCCCGCGACTGCCCGCGCCCGCCGCGGGTACGCCGGGCGCGCCGGGAATCCCGGTCGGCGGCACGGTGCCGCCACCAGCGGTCGGCAATGCGCTGGCGGTCGGAGTCCCCGGCAGCGCGGCGCCATGCCAAGTCGGCGGCACAGACAATGCGCCGACTAAGGTGGCTTTGCTTACCTGCGCCGACGCACTGGGGACTCCGGAGCCGGGTACGCCGCCCGTCAGGGTCGTTGCCCCGAGTTCACCCGCGCCGACAGCTGACGCCAAGGCCGGTCCTGCGGTGGGAACGAGTCCCCCGCCGGTCAGCGCCGCTGTCCCGTCCAAGCCGCGGGCCAGGAACCCCACGGTGGCCATTCCGGAAAGGCCTTCGAGCCCCCCGGCCCAGTCGAACATGCCGGTCGACGCGATTGTGTTCCACAGTTGCGAGTTCAGCGACAAACCCGAACCGTCGTCGCTGCCGAACCACGGATTGATGAACTCGCCCAGCCGCCCGGGGATCAGACCGAAATCCCCGTCGCCGGTGGACTTTAGCGGCGACGTCAGGCCCTGCAGCGCGGTAGGCACATCGGAGTTCAGCTGCGAGAGCATCGACTGGGTTTTCGTTGCGGCAGCCGAACCGGTCGCCTGACCGACCGCGCTGGCTTGCTCGGCCAGACCGCCCTGATTGGTCGTCGGGGCCGGCTCAGTGAACGGAGGTAGCGTCGTCGCCGCCGCCGACTCCCCGGCATAGCTGTACATTGCAGCGGCGTCTTGGGCCCACATCTCACCGTAACGCGCCTCGGTAGCCGCGATCGCCGGGTTGTTTTGACCAAGGATATTCGTTGCCACCAAAGCCATCAGCTGGTTCCGATTGGCAACGACAACCTGCGGCGGCACCGTCATCGCAAATGCTGCTTCGTACGCGCCTGCGGCGGCCCTGGCTTGCGCCGCCGTGTGCTCCGCCAGCTCGGCGGTGGCGCTCATCCACGCCAGATACGGCGCGACCGCGGCGACAGTTGCTGCCGACGATGGCCCCATCCACCCTTCGCTGATCAGGTTCGAGATAACCGCCTGATACGAGGCGGCAGTGGAATATAGCTCGGCGGCCAACGCGTTCCAAGCCGCCGCAGTGGCCAGCATCGGCTTCGATCCCGGTCCTGCGTAGATGTAAGTCGAGTTGACTTCCGGTGGAAGCGCTCCGAAATCCATTCTGCTACACCTCCTTAGCTGGCTGCGGCCACGTTGGCGGCCTCGGTGGATGCATACGCCTCGGCGCTAGCGGCCAGGGTGGCGACCAAAGACTCGTGGATCACCGTGGCTTTCGTGCTGACCATCTGGTAGATCTGCGCGTGCGCGGCGAACTGGGCGGCGGTCAGAGCCGATACCGCGTCGGCCGCCGCCGGAACCACCCCGGTGGTGGGCGTCGCTGCGGCGGCATTCTGAGCGGCCATCGCCGCACCGATGTGCGCCAAGTCGTTCGCCGCTTTGGAGAGCAGTTCTGGTTGCGCGGTCACGAAACTCATCGGGACTCCTCCTTTATGAGAGGGTCTGAATCCGCATGGCCACGGTGTATTTGGGCAAACGGAAGCCGCGCACGCACTGGAAGTGAACATGCGCCGACCGACCTCAAGCGGGGCCGGCTGAATCAGGTGCTGACCACCGCGCCGGAGGCGGATTCAAACGAAATGGTCATCGATCTCATCGATCTCGGATATCGACTATCACTGGGACTCAATCCCGTTCTCACCCCCTCCCGGCCAGAGCGCACGGGGACGCCACCACAACATCGCACCGCGGAATGAAGCTCGCGTAGCAGACGAGCTGCGAGCGACACCCCTCTCGTCAGAGTTTCGGCACCACACGTCGTATCCGCTTGCTGCGGAAGCCACTTGGGCTCAACCCTTAAGCCGGGAGGAGCTGTCCTGACCCTGGGCGTCTCTCGACGTTTCAGGTCAGTGGCCTATATCCGGGTAGACGCCTCACCTAGCGAGGTGCATACGGCGGCCATGGTGACATCAAAGCGGATAAGAGTCAACCCGGACACGGACACCGAGCTGAAAACGGACGCAGCACCCAGTGGAATGTGAAATCTGAACTGCAACAGTCTGTTCACTTACCGATCAACCCAGCGTTGGGCGCGTTTGGAAGATCGGCCGCGGACGCATAACAGACCATACCGGTCGAAATATCACCGTTGGCGTGATACACGGTGCTACACAAGGCTGTTCTAGCTCAACGATGTATGCTATCGACTAGCGGTGGTGTCGGTCGACGGGGTCGCCGCACCGCCGCTGGCAACTCGACGAGGGCCGTAGCCACCAGCGTCGCCACCGAAATCAATGCCAGCAGTTGCACACTCGACCAGTGACCGGCGTAGCCGTCGACCGACCGCCAGGGATGTCGGGCCAGTATCGAGCCGGCCGCGATCAGACCGCCGGCGGTCAACCCGCGGATGACCGTGGTGTAAAGCCACGGCCGATGCCGCAGCCAGTGCAGCAGGCACATGGCGATGCCGACCAACGCGAATCCGGCCGTCCCGGCGATCACGACCCCGACCGCCAGCCCGCCGGTAACCGCCAGCCAGCGGCGCGGCACCCACGGCCGAGCCGGGGCGTCGGCCTGCGCCCGTCGCCGGGCCGGCCACCAGGCCAGCACCGCGAGCAGCGGCATCAGCGCCAACCCGCCGGCCAGGGCAAGCCGGTAGAGCCGATTGGGACCGAAGACCAGCGTGACGGTGCCGGTGGTTTCTGCGGGTAGTACCCAGCCCTGCTGCCATCCGTTGACGGCGACCGGCGCCAGGCGGCCGCCGGTTTCGGTGTGCGCCACCCAGCCGGGGTTGATGCTCTCCGGCACCACCAGCACGCGTGCCGTCGGCGCGGCGGTCACCCGCACCGCACGGCGGGCCGCACCCCATTCCCCGGTCGCCGGATGCGTCAGGGTGGCGGTTCCGTCGGCGGGTTCGGCGGCCAGCGGGCCGGACAACTGTGCGCTGTCGACCACGAACGCGGCGCCCGGGCTGATCACCAACTCCTGCTGGCCGGGCGGCAGCGCGATCGGCCTCGAGTCGCAAGCTTGGGCCCGGACCGGGGCGCCGTCTAGCAGCGCGCCCACCGTGGTGGAGATCGAGGTGTGCACAAAGCGGCCGGCGATGGCGATGATCGGGCCGTGACCACAGCCGACCGTCACCGTCCGGGTCCGGTTGCGACTGGCCTCGGCGGGCGCCACCGGGCGACCGTTGGTCCCCAGCACGGTGATCTCGGCGAGCCCCGGCGGCTTGAGCTGATCGAAACCGAGTGCGGTGCGGTCGATGATGTCGACCCAGTCCAGCAGGCTCACGGTGATGGTGTCGGTCACCCGGGGCCGCAGCCGCACGGTGTGGCTGTCCATGCCGTCGGTGTCGGCCAAGGCGCGAACTTGCGGGCCACCGCCGAGGTCGACGGCCACCAGGGTGGGCCGACTCGGTACCGGCGACCGGCCGGGGTGAAGCTGCAGTGCGGTCACCTCGGTGGGTCGCGGCAGGGTGATGGTCAGGGTGGGTGGGTCTTTGTGCGCGACGACCCGCTGCGGTGCGGTCCAGGCGGTGGCCGGATCACCGTCGGTGGCGGCGTAGGCGGAGCCCGCTACGTCGAGCAGATCAGCGTCGCCGTGGGCGCGCAGCGTGCCCGGCTCGGCGATGAGCTCGGCGAGGTTGGGGCCCGGCCGGGGCCGTAGCCACAGCGCGGGGGTGACCGACACCGGCCGCGGCACGTTCAGGGTGCGGCTGAAGATAGCCGGCTCTTCGGGTTCGAGCATCATCGACGCCGCGCAACGGACGTCCTGGCCGGCTGGCGCGCAGCCCGGCCGGCCCAGCAGCTCGGCACCCAGATCCCACTGAGCCACCGCCGCGCCGGGCGGCGGGGCGGGAACCATTACGGTGTGCCGCAGATCGACCGGCTGGGCGAACCCGGACGCGTCGTACTGGGTGACCGACAAGTCGGTGATGCCGAACTGCACCCCGGGCGAACCGTCGTCGGTACCGGCCGCGGTGATTCGCACCCACGGTGTTTCGCCGTAGGGCAGTGCGGCGGTCAGCGGTTTACCGGCTTCGTCGAATCTCAGCGTGGTGGTGCCGTTGACGGTGGCGATTTGAATACGGCGGACCTGGGCGCCGACTGCGGTGGCGCTGGGTGTGACAGTGATCGTGCCGTTGGTCAGCGGATGATCGAAATCTACTTGCAGCCATTGGCCGACCGCCGCCTGCAATGCGTTGGACACCCAGGCGGTCGCCGAATCGCCGTCGACCGCGGCGGCCGGCGACGTCGCCGGTGCGACGTCGGGCAAGGCGGTGGCGTCCGACGATGAACTCGACGCCGTGAGGCGTCCGCCGATCCAACCGCCGAAGGCGGTGCTGGCTCCGGCGGTGGGGTAGTCGAGCACCCGGTTGTGGGTGTGTCTGGCCTCGCCGGCCGCCCGAACCGCCGAGGAGTGGTCGTCGACCCGGCCGTAGTCGGTCTCCCTGGCCATCGGGCTGTCGGTGGCCGTGACAGTGGGCGCACCCAGCCCGGCGCGCCGGGCGTCGACGGCCATCAGCACCGGACCCAGCGGGGGCTCGCCGCGCAGCCGCCGATGTTCATCGAGCCGCAACAACACCTCGGGTCCGCCGTCGACCCGGGTCAGTCGGTCGGCGTCGACCAGGTACGGTGCGCCGGGGTTGGCGGGCCCGGCCGCCACCCGGTATATCTCGACAGCGGGGTATTCCGGGCGCAGCCCGCTGTCCGGGACGAAGCCTTCCACCGTCGGTGCGCCGACCGGCGCACCGAATTGCGCCACCCGGTGCAATCCGGGCGAACCGTCGACGGCGCGGTGTACCAAAATCGGCCGGGCGGACCGCGACGTGTCCGGGTCCAAGTCGTTGCGCAGCACCAGATAGGAAATCCCTTGCCGGGCCAGCGTATCGGCCAGCCCGGCGGAGGGCCGGCCGGCGGCGAACAACCGCTGCACCGAATCCAGCGCCCGAATGGTCTCCGGCGGTGTCAGCGGGATCGAGTCGCGCACGCCCCACGGTCCGGCCCCCCTCTCGCTGAGCACCTGCAGCGGTTCGTCGCGGCTGGTGCCCCAAGTCTGGGTGGCGAACGGAGCGCCGGGCACGACCAGAACGCGCCCCGGGGTGGGGACACCGGTGTTGTGCGCGGAGAGCCATTCGGCGGCCGCACGCCAGTACTGCGGCAGGGACGTGAACGTCCCCGGCGGGGTAAGCCGGCCGGTCCAGGCCAGCGAAGTGCTGACCAGCAATGCGATCAGAATCACCAAGGCGACCGCGGCCGGCTTGTGGTGTTCCGGGTGGGTGAACGCGCGTCGCCAGGCCGGAGCCGGGGCACTGCCCGGCAACGGTATCCGGCCCAACAGGTGGGTCAGGCCGAGCGCCAGGGGAATTCGGATCGTCGACTCCAACTTGTGCACGTTGCGCAGCGCAGCGCCGGTACCGTCCAGAAACGCCTGCACCTGGTCGGCCAGCGGCGAGCCCAGCCTGCCCGCATAGCCGGCGGCCAGCAGCGTGACGCCGAACAGCAGCATCGCCACCAGCCGGCCGGCACCGGGGACCCGGCGGCGCAGCAGCCCGGTCAGCCCGGTCAGACCGGCGGCAGCCACCAGACAGGTGCCCAGGATGATCACCGGCCGGGTGACCAGCGGTGCGCCCGCGGTGGCGTTGGGCGCCACGAACGGGGTCCAACTGTGGGTGCCGCGCAGCGACTCGACCAGTGCGGTCCACTGGGTGGTGACGCCGGAGGATTCGATGAAGTCCAAGAACGGCGGGCTGACCCGGCCCAGCAGCACTAGCGCCGGCAGCCACCACGACACCGCCAGCGTCAGCGCCAGCAACCACCAGCCGGTGAACCGCCACCACAGCCGGTTCGGCCGGTGACACAGCCACCAGAGCAGGGCCGGCAGGCAACCTGCCAGGGTGGCCACCGCATTGACCGCACCCATCAGCGCGACCGCGATCCCGGCCTGGCCGGCCAGCACCCGCGGCGAGCGATCCCGGTCGGTGCGCTGCGTCGGATTCAAGGCGCGGATCACCGGCAGCAACACCCAGGGGGCCAGCATCATCGGTAGCGTCTCCGAAGAGATCGACCCCAGGGTGGTCAATACCCGCGGCGACAGCACGAATGCGGTGGCGCCGATCGCGCGTGCCGTCGGGGTTCCGATACCGAGTGTTTCGGCCACCCGTAGCAGTCCCCAGAACCCGACCGTGAGCAGCACCGCCCACCAGAGGCGCTGGGTGACCCAGCCCGACAAGCCGATCTGGTGACCGGCCAGGAAAAAGGCGCCGTGCGGAAACAGGTAACCGTAAGCCTGGTTTTGCACCTGGCCGAATGGCAGGTCGCTGTTCCAGAGGTTGGCCGCCCGGGCCAAGAACCGCATCGGGTTGGCGGTCAAGTCGAGCTTGGTGTCGGGGGAGACCCGTCCCGGCGCCTGAGCGAAGCTGACCGCCAGTGCGACCGTAACCACCAGCCAAAGCCAGCGACGGGATACCGGCGGCACCGTCGAGGACACCGCGGGTGCCCGGTCGGCTGCGACCGACGCCCGCAGCTCAGCCGCGGTCGCCGTATTCCACCCTGTTCAGTACCGACGACTGTGGGTCACCCCCGGCGATCCGCGGCTTGGTGTCCTGTTGCACCATCAGCGTGACCCCGAAAATCGTCGCCGCACCCAGCAGCACACCGACCACGATGCTGATAACTGCTGGCACCACGAACCGGGGCATGGTCAGGCTCCTCTGAAAATCCGGCGACCGGTTGGGATCACTGGTAACCCCGGACGTCAACGTAGCATGAGGGGCGGCGCGGCCAGCAGGTCCGGTCGTGACAGCATGGTGCGATGTGGTTCGCGCTGACCCGGGCTTTCCTGGCCGGCTCGATGCTGACGATGTTGTCGGCGGCCTGCTCCACACCGGCCGAGCCGCCGGCGTCGGCACCGTCCGCCCCGACGTCTGCGACGGGTGCGCCGGCCGGCGGGATCTGCGCAGACCTCGCGGCGCTGCCTATCCGGGACAAGGTGGCCCAGCTGTTGATGGTCGGTGTGCGCGATGCGGCCGACGCCCGTTCGGTGGTGGCCGACCATCACGTCGGCGGCATCTTCATCGGGAGCTGGACGGACTTGTCCATACTGACCGACGGCACCCTGCAAGACATCGCGGCGAACCCCGGTTCACCGTTGCCGCTGGCGGTCAGTGTCGACGAGGAGGGTGGACGGGTGTCGCGACTGTCCGGGCTGATCGGGCCGGCGGCGGCGCCGCGAGAGCTGGCCCGGACCCACTCGGTCGATCAGGTCTACGCCCTGGCGCTCGACCGCGGTCGTCAGATGCGGGAGAAGGGCATCACGGTGGACTTCGCCCCGGTGGTCGATGTCACCGACGCTCCGGACGACACCGTGATCGGTGACCGGTCGTTCAGCGCCGATCCGGACAAGGTCACCGCCTATGCCGGCGCGTATGCACGCGGGCTGCGCGATGCCGGATTGCTGCCGGTTTTGAAGCACTTCCCCGGCCACGGGCGAGGCTCTGGGGATTCGCACACCGGTGGTGTCGCCACGCCGCCGCTTGCTGAGTTGCAAGGCGACGACCTGGTGCCCTACCGCACTCTGGTCACCGAGCCGCCCGTCGCGGTCATGCTGGGCCACCTGCAGGTGCCCGGGTTAACCGGTGACGAGCCGGCCAGCCTGAGCAAGCCCGCGGTGCAGTTGCTGCGGGACGGCAGCGGCTATCACGGACCGCCGTTCAGCGGGCTGGTGTTCACCGACGACCTGTCCAGCATGGCCGCGATCAATGAGCGCTACGGGGTAGCCGAAGCGGTGCTGCGCGCTCTGCGCGCGGGTGTGGACGTCGCGCTCTGGGTCACCACCGACGAGGTGCCGGCGGTGCTGGACCGGCTGGAAAAGGCGGTGGCGGCCGGCGAGCTGACCGGGCCGGCGATCGACACCTCGATGAAAAGGGTGGCTGCGGTCAAAGCACCCGATGCGCACTGCGGTGCATGATCCGGACATCGATCCGGCGCGCTGACTCCGCTTAACTAAGATTGTCTGCGACCATGCGGACGGGCCACGTGGTGATAGCCGTCGGTGATGAACAGGAGCGCGGCGCAGGTGGCAAACGGTAGCAAACGACTTCCACGGGCTGTTCGCGAGCAGCAGATGCTCGATGCGGCTGTGCAGATGTTCTCGATGAACGGGTATCACGAAACGTCGATGGACTCCATTGCCGCTGCGGCGAGCATCTCCAAGCCGATGCTGTATCTGTACTACGGCTCGAAAGAAGAGTTGTTCGGCGCCTGCCTGGATCGTGAGCTGAGCCGCTTCATCGAGACCGTGCGTGCCGACATCGACTTCGGGCAGAGCCCAAAAGAAATGCTGCGCAACACGATTATGGCGTATTTGCACTACATCGACACCAATCGGGCGTCGTGGATCGTGATGTACACCCAGGCCACCAGCTCTCAGGCGTTCTCACACACCGTGCGGGCCGGCCGGGAGCGCATCATCGACTTGGTGGGTCGACTGTTGCGGGCCGGCACCCGCAACCCCGAACCCGGCGCCGACTTCGACCTGATGGCCGTCGCGCTGGTGGGTGCCGGCGAGGCGATCGCCACCCGGATCAGCACCGGCGACATCGAGGTCGCCGAGGCGGCAGAACTGATGATCAACTTGTTCTGGCGGGGTCTCAAAGGGGCGCCCGGCGGGCGGGGCGAGTCCGGCAGCGTCGGGAGCGCCGCCGCTTCACGCTGACCCTGCACTGGCCACGCACTCCACTCGGACTTTGTCGTGGTAGCCGCAGAATCAACGCAGCGGGGTGACCCGTCCGGTCAGATACGGGTAGTTCTTGGCGACGTTGCGCAGCGCCAACTCCCAGCCGCCGTCGACCCGGTCGACATACAGCCCGGCGTTGGCCGGAAGCAGCAGGGGCTTGCCGAACCGCACCGAGTAGCTCACCGCGTCCGGCAGCGCGCCTTCGATATTGGCCAATACCGCTGCCGCGGAGAACATCCCGTGCGCGATCACGGTCGGAAAGCCGAACAGCCTGGCGCCGATCGGATTGGTGTGGATCGGGTTGTGGTCGCCGCCGATCGAAGCGTAGCGGCGGATCTGACCCGGCGTGATCCGCAGCACCGCGGGCGGCGGCGGCAGCTTGGGTTGTTTGACTGGCGCCGGCCTGGGTTCGTCGGACAGGCTGGTGCGTTGTTGGTGCAGAAACGTCGTCACCTGGTGCCAGGCGGTGTCATTGCCGACGTTGACGTCGGTCACCACATCGACCAGCAGGCCTTTGCGGTGTTCCCGCAGATTTTCCGCGTGGACGGCGACGCCGACGGTGTCGGTGACCGCGATCGGCCGGTGCTGGGTGATCTGGTTTTCGGTGTGCACCGCCCCTATTGCGGGGAACGGAAAATCGAAGCTGGTCACCAGCGCCATCACGGTCGGGAAGGTCAAGGCGAACGGGTACGTCAGCGGAACCGTGTCGGCATAGCGCAGGCCGGTGACCGATGCGTATTCGGCGACGTTGACCTGATCAATGGGTAGCTCGTCGACCCGCAGTGTGCGGTCCGGCAAGGTATCGGCGCGCGGGATGAACGGCAGTGCGCCGACAGCGGCACGGAGCAGGTTTCGCACACCACTCGGTTGTGTCATTCCGCTCACCTTAGGCACCCAGCATCGCCTGGCCGCACACCCGGATGGTGTTGCCGGTGACCGCATTGGACGCCGGGCTGGCGAAGTAGGCGATGGTCTCGGCGACATCGACCGGGAGGCCGCCCTGGAACAGCGAATTGAGCCGACGGCCGACCTCGCGGGTGGCCAGCGGAATCGCCGCGGTCATCGCGGTTTCGATAAAGCCCGGTGCGACGGCGTTGATGGTGATGCCCTTGCCGTCCAGAACCGGCGCGAGGGCTTCGGTCAGTCCGATCATGCCGGCCTTGGTGGCCGCATAGTTGGTCTGGCCGCGGTTCCCGGCGATCCCGGCCATCGACGACAAGCCGATCACCCGGCCGCCGTTGCCGATACTGCCGTTATCCACCAAGCCCTGGGTAAGACGCTGCGGCGCAAGGAGGTTAACCGCGAGAACCGCGTCCCAGCGGGCGGCGTCCATGTTGGCCAACAGCTTGTCACGGGTGATGCCGGCATTGTTGACCAGAATGTCCAGTCGGCCCCCGTTGTGGTTCGAGTGGTGCTCGCGCAGGTGCTCGGTGATCTTGTCCACCGCGTCCGGTACGGTCACGTCC
>CAZPZQ010000034.1:0-18156 GCA_964590745.1 uncultured Mycobacterium sp.
GGATGATGCGGGACGCCAAGATCACCCAGATCTACGAGGGCACCAACCAGATCCAACGCATGGTGATGGCACGTCATCTGTTGCGTTAAATTCCTGGTATGCCTTCTCCGGCCGTCCTGGATGTGGTGCGTGCGGCGCGGCACGCGTTCGTCGACACCGTCGACGGGCTGACCGACACCGAATTCAACGCCGGTCGGACGCTGTGTGCGGGCTGGTCGCCGCGGGATGTGCTGGCGCATCTGATCGGCACCGCCGACATCGGGCGCTACCTGCGGGCGCCGTGGCGCATCCACCAGATCAACGCCGCAGCGGTGGCAGCGGGTCGGCGGCAGAGCCGGGCTGAACTGATCGCGGCCGGCCGGGCCTGGGCGCAGATCCCTGGCCGGGCGGACCGGACGTTCGCCAGGCTGCTGCTCGGCGACGTGGCGATGCACCACCAGGATGTGCTGCGCGGGCTGGGTCGAAGCCGCGAATTGACCCCGGTCGAAGAAGCCGCGATCTTTTCCGAAGGCATCTCGCTGACCCTGCAGAAGCGACAACCCACCCTGCTGAGATACCGGGTGGAGCCCAGCAACGGGATCGGCCGGCCGCGGGGACGTGGCATCCCGGTGCGCGGCACCGCGGAGGCGCTCGGGCTGTGGCTGGGTGGCCGCGAAGTGCCCGACGTGTTCGTCGGGTCCTGAAAACTAATCGTGCAGCGGCCGGCCCCGCGTCTCCGGCAATGTCGCGACGACAGCGGCAGAGACGAGCAGCGCCAGGGCGGTATACCCGGTGAACGCCGACCGGCCGAAGGTTTCGTCCAGCCAGGTCTGTAGGTACGGCGCGGTGCCGCCGAACACCGCGACACAGATGGAGTACGGGATGCCGACGCCCAATGCGCGGATGCGGGTCGGGAACAGTTCGGCGTACATCGCCGGCGCGATCGACGAAAACGCGGCCAGGAACACCAGGGCGCTTGACATGCCCAGCCCGAGCTGCCAAGCCTGGTCGCGGATGAGCAGTTGCACCGGAAACAGCACCGCGGCGGTGCCCAGCGCGCCGAGCAGAGCCAACGGTTTGCGGCCGATCCGGTCTGACAGCATGCCCCACGGCGCCAGCGCCGCGATGAAGACGGCATCGGCGGCGACGCCGGCCCACAACGCAGCGGTAGCGTCGATGCCCAGCGAGCTGATCGCATAGGCCGGCGCGGCGATGGCCCAGGCGTAGAAGGCGACGGTGAAGCCGGTGGTCAGCCCGATCACCTGTAGCACGGGCCGCCGGTGTCGGACGATCTGCCGCCAGAGGCTGGGCGTGGACGGCTCGGTGTCGCCCGACACCCGGTTTGCAAAGACCGTCGGCTCGATCAGTCGGGTGCGCATGTACAGCGCATACAGGCCGAGCACCCCGCCGGCCAGGAACGGGATCCGCCAGCCGAACGACGTCATCTGATCGTCGCTGAACACGCTGGTCAACACCACCCCGAGCAGCACCCCGAACAGGTTGCCGGCAGCGCCGGACAGGTAGATCAGGCTCGACCACAGACCACGGTTGCGGTCCGGGGCCATCTCGGCGAGGTAGGTCTGCGCCGCCGGCAACTCGCCGCCGTGCGCGAGGCCCTGCAGTACCCGGGCCAGTACCAGGATGATCGACGCGGCTGCGCCAATCGACCGGTAGCCGGGTGACACCGCGATGACCATGCTGCCCAGCGAGGCCGCACCGACCGCCGTGCACATGGCGAATTGTCGCCCGGTGCGGTCGGCGATCCAGCCGAGCAGCAGACCGCCGACCGGTCGGCCGAAGAAACCCACCGCGAATACCGCAAAAGTGGCCAGCACCGCAGACGTCGGGTCGGCGCTGTCGAAGAAATGCCCGGCGAAAAACGGCGTGAAGACGGCGTAGACGCCCCAGTCGTACCATTCGAGGGCATTGCCGATTCCGGTCCCGAGGACGGTCTTGGCGTGACTTTGCCCCGCCGGTTCAGTTTTTGCGGTCAATGCCGGCAGCTTAACCTGACCTAGTGCCTGCGGACGCGTCGAGCATCTATCTGGCCGCGGCGGAGGGCGGCACCGGCAAGTCCACCATCGCGCTGGGTCTGCTGCAGTTGCTGACCGCTTCGGCGGGGCGGGTCGGGGTGTTCCGGCCGATCGTGCGGTGCGTCGACGAACCGGACGACCTGCTGGTGCTGTTGCTCGCGCACGCCACCGCCGCCGTCGACGATAAAACTCGGTGCCAGGGCGTGACCTATCACCAGGTGTACGCTGACCGCGAAGCCGCGCTGAGCGAGATCGTGGCGCGTTACCACGATGTCGCTGCGCACTGTGACGCGGTGCTCATCGTCGGCAGCGACTACACCGACGTCGTCAATCCCAGTGAGCTGACCTTCAACGCCCGGATCGCGGTAAACCTGGGGGCACCGCTATTCCTGGCCATCAACGGGCACAACCGCAGCGCGCAGGCTGTCGCGGAGATCACCCGGCGCTGCCTGACCGAAGTGTCCGGGGTGCATGCGCAGCCGGCGGCGGTGGTCGCCAACCGGTGCGGTCAGGATGACCTGGACGAGGTGACCGCGGTGCTGGCTGACACCGGTGTGCCGGCGTTCGCGCTGCCCGAGGTGGCGCTGCTGGCCGCCCCGACCATGGCCGAGCTGTGCCAAGCGCTGGGCGGCACCCTCTACAGCGGCGATCCCGAGTTGCTGCGGCGAGAGGCAATGAGCGTGATGGTCGGCGGCATGACCGCCGAGAACATCTTGGACCGCCTGGTGGAGGGGCAGGTGGTGATCGTGCCGGCGGACCGCTCCGATGTGCTGCTGGCGCTGATGACCGCACACCGAGCCCGGGGTTTCCCGTCGCTGGCCGGCATCATCCTCAACGGCGGCCTGCTGCCGCATCCCGCGATCGACAAACTGGTCAAAGGACTGCGATCGACGCTGCCGTTGGTCGCGACCGAGCACCGCACCTACAACACCGCGGAGCTGGTGGCCAACACCGGCGCTCGGATCACCATCGACTCGCTGCGCAAGATCGACACCGCGCTGCGGGTGATGGCACGGCACACCGACGGCGCAAAACTGGTCGAGCAGATGCGGGTCCGCACCACAACGGTGGTGACCCCGCAGATGTTCGAGTACCGATTGCTCGAGCGCGCCCGCGCCGACCGTCGCCACATCGTGTTGCCGGAAGGCGACGATGATCGGATCCTGCTGGCCGCTGGGCGACTGCTGGACCGCGGCATCGTCGACGTGACGCTGCTGGGCGACGATGCCACGGTGCGTCGCCGCGGCGCCGGCTTGGGCGTGGACTTGTCTGCCGCCCAGGTGGTCGACCCCGACACCAGCGGGCTGCTGGAGTCGTTCGGCGCCGAGTACGCACGGTTGCGCGCTCACAAGGGCATGACCGAAGAGCGGGCCCGCGAGATCGTCCGGGATATCTCTTATTTCGGCACCATGATGGTGCAACTGGGCATCGCCGACGGAATGGTGTCCGGCGCCATGCACACCACCGCGCACACCGTCCGACCGGCGTTCGAAATCATCAGAACCGCGCCCGGGGTGGCCACGGTGTCCAGCGTGTTCCTGATGTGCCTATCCGACCGGGTGCTGGCGTTCAGCGACTGCGCGGTGGTACCCGACCCCAGCGTCGAGCAGTTGGCCGACATCGCGATCTCCTCGGCGGCCACCGCCGCAGCCTTCGGCATCGACCCGCGGGTGGCCATGCTGTCGTATTCGACCGGTGAGTCGGGAACCGGGGCCGGCGTCGACAAAGTGCGCGCTGCAACCCAGTTGGCGCAGCAACGCCGGCCGGACCTGATGATCGAAGGGCCGATCCAATACGACGCGGCGGTCGACCCGGGCGTGGCGGCGGCGAAGATGCCCGAATCAACGGTGGCCGGCCGGGCTACTGTGCTGGTGTTTCCCGACCTGAACACCGGTAACAACACCTACAAGGCAGTGCAACGCAGCGCCGGCGCGGTGGCAATCGGGCCGGTGCTGCAGGGCCTGGCCAAACCGGTGAACGACTTGTCCCGGGGTGCGTTGGTCGACGACATCGTCTACACCGTGGCGATCACCGCGATTCAAGCCCAGGGCGACGCGTCGTGAACGGTGTGGTTCTGGTGCTCAACTGTGGGTCGTCGTCGATCAAGTTCAAAGTCATCGATCCGGTGGCCGGCACAGCGGTTATTTCCGGTCTGGTTGAGCATGTCGGCGAGCCGGGCAGCGGTATCAGCGACCACGCCGAGGGGCTGCGCCGCGCCCATCGGATGCTCGCCGACTCCGGAGTGAGCCGGCCCGACATCAAAGCAGTGGGTCATCGGGTCGTCCACGGCGGCAACAAGTTTTACCAGCCGACGCTGATCACCGATGCGACACTGGCTGAGATCGATCGGCTCGCCGACTTGGCTCCGTTGCACAATCCGCCGAACGGAGTCGGGATACGGGCGGCGCAAGTGGATTTTCCGGACGTCCCGCACGTGGCGGTGTTCGACACCGCGTTTTTCCATTCGCTGCCGAAAGCCGCGGCGACATACGCGATCGATCGCCGACTCGCGCAGCACCAGGGTGTTCGCCGGTATGGGTTCCACGGCACCTCACATCAATACGTTTCCCGCCAAGTGGCTGATCTGCTGGGCCGCCGCCTTGCCGAGGTGAACAGCATCGTGCTGCACCTGGGCAACGGAGCGTCGGCGTCAGCGGTGCGGGGCGGTGTGGCGGTCGAGACCTCAATGGGGCTGACGCCGCTGGAGGGTCTGGTGATGGGCACCCGCGGCGGCGATATCGACCCGGGTGTGCTGTTGCACCTGGAACGCACCGCGGCTATGACCATCGAACAGGTCGACGAACTGCTGAACCGGCGATCCGGGCTGAGGGGGCTCTGCGGCGTCAACGACTTTCGAGAGTTGCGTGCGAACATGACAGCCGACGGCGAGGACGGCGAGGCGGCCCGGTTGGCCTACGACGTCTACATCCACCGGCTGCGCAAATATGTGGGCGCCTACCTCGCGGTGTTGGGCCGCGTCGACGCGATCGCTTTCACCGCCGGGGTCGGCGAGAACGTCGCCGCGGTGCGCGAGGACACTCTGGCCGGGCTGGACGGACTCGGCATCGCGGTGGATCCCGAGCGTAACTGCAACGGTGACGGCGCCCGGGTGATCTCCCCGGACGGCTCACCGACCACCGTGCTGGTGGTGCCGACCAACGAAGAACTGGCAATCGCGTGCGCCGCATGGCAATTCGTCGATGCATGAGGTCACTTGCCTAGTCCGCTAACACCGAGACTGCGTCCAGGGCCAGCCGGATACACCCAACCACGCCCTCGGCGGGTCTCGACGCCGGGCTCAAGTCAACAGTTCGTCGTTGTGCTGGCCCCGAGTCGGCGGTGAACCTGTCGCGGCCGCAACGAAACTGGCGTAACGGGCCGGGGTCCGAACCACCGTGACGGCGTCTTCGCCGTCACCGATGCGCAGTGCCAGTTCGTTTTCGGCGAACAACTCGGTGTGCACCACCTGCTTCCAGGTGTAGGGCAGGCACGCCATGATGCCGTTGCGGCGCAGCTTGTCCACCCATTCGGCGGAGGTTGCAGTGGTCAGCGTGGACTCCAATTCCTCGGTCAACTCGGCGTAGTTGATCGACCGGGAACGTTGATCGGTGAACCGCTCGTCGTCGATCAGGTCCGGCCGGCCGATGGTTTTGCAGAACACCGCCCAGTGTTTCGGCACGTAGGCGCTGATGACGACATAGCCGTCCGCGGTCCGGAAGGCGTCGGACGGCTGGGTGGCAAAGCCCACACCCTTGCGCTTTCGGGTGCTCGAGGCGCCCGGTCCGGCCGCCGGTTCGCTGCGGTTCAGGTGAATGGTGAGCTGATTGGCCTGCAGCGCCACCGCGACGTCGTACATCGCGACCCGGACCACGTCGGCGACGCCGTGCCGTTCGCGGTTGAGCAGCGCGGCGAGCACCGCTTGTGCCAGCACATGGCCGCTGGCGTTGTCGACCAACTGGAACGGGATGATTTGCGGCTTGCCGTCCGGCGTGGGCATGCCCGAAGTCATCCCGGCTTCGGCTTGCACCATCAGGTCGACGCCGGGTCGGTCGCCGTTCGGCCCGTTGCCGCCGTAGGCGGACAGCCGCGCGTAGACCAGTTTCGGGTTGCGCGACTGCAATTCGTCAGGACCCAGGCCCAGCCGTTCCATCACGCCAGGCCGGAAAGCTTCCAACAGCACGTCGGAGCTGTCGGCCAGACGCAGCATCTGCTGCTTGGCCTCGACGGTGGTCAGATCCACCGTCACGGACTTCTTGCCCCGATTGTTCGGCAGGAAATAGGCGGCCAACGGCGGCCGCCCGGGCAGCACCGAGGTGATGTGCCGGCTGGCGTCGCCGGCCGGCGCTTCCACCTTGATCACCTCGGCGCCCAGATCAGCCAGCACCTGTCCGGCGAGTGGACCAGCCACGTTCTGGGTGAAATCCAGCACTCGGAATCCGTCGAGCGGCCTGGGGCCGGGACTGTTGCGCATCATGGGTTGCCTGTCAGCGTAATGCCTGCTTTCCGTCGACGGCGCCCACGGTAAGGTTCTGTCCAGTCGTCACCCCGACTCGTCGGAGGAGCTTCGTGGACTACAGCCGGTGGGGCGTCGCACCGAGCCTGTTGGTTTGCAGCGCACTGGTGCTCTCGGCTTGCGGCGGCAGCAGCATCGCCTCAGACGCAACGGACGTCCAACGAGTCGCCGACACCGCGTCAGTCCAGGTGGAGTGTGCCGGCAAGCAGGCGTTGCGGGCCAGCGGTTCCACCGCGCAGCAGAATGCGATCGAGCAGTTCGGCTACGCCTACACCCGAGTGTGCCCGGGCCAGACGTTGCGCTACGACGCCGACACCTCGGCGGTCGGCATTGAGGATTTCGTCAACAGCGCAACCGACTTGGCCGGCTCCGACCTGGTGCTGGATCCGGCCAAGGGCCAACTCGATGAGGCGGCGGCCCGCTGCGGTTCACCGGCGTGGCACCTACCGACGGTGTTCAGCCCCATCGCGATCACCTATAACGTCCGCGGCGTGAACTCGCTGAAGCTAGATGCGCCCACCGCGGCGAAGATCTTCAATGGCAGTATCGGCAGTTGGGACCACCCGGCGATCAAAGCCTTGAATATCGGCGCACCCTTGCCCTCGACGCCCATTCACGTGGTCTTCCACAGCGACAAGTCCAGCACCACCGCAAACTTTCAGAGGTTTCTCGACGGTGCGTCCGACGGTGCGTGGGGCGGCGGCACCGGCGACACCTTCGGCGGGACAGTCGGTGAGGCCGCCGCCGGAAACGACGGCAGCTCAGCCGTTCTGCAGGACACCGAGGGTGCGGTGAGTTACAACGAGTGGTCGTTTGCGGTGGGCCGGCAGTTGCAGATGGCTCAAATCATCACCCCGACGGCACCGAGTCCGGTGTCGATCTCCACCGATTCGGTGGCCAAAACGATATCGGGGGCCAGGTTTGTCGGATCAGGTCACGACTTGCTGCTGGAGCCCGCCTCGCTGTACAAACCCGCGGAGGTCGGCGCCTATCCGATTGTGCTGGCAACCTATGAGATCGTCTGCTCGAAATACCCCGATGCTGACACCGGTGCGGCCGTTAAGGCGTTCCTGCAGGCCGCCGTCGGGCCCGGACAAGATGGCCTGGATCAGTACGGATCGATACCGCTGCCGGAAGCATTCAAGTCAAAGCTTTTGACGGCGGTGAATGCCATCTCCTGATTGGCGATGACCAGTTGTCGCCGGTTTGCCAACGGTTAGATTGGTTAGGTACCGGTCTTGTGATGGCGGGGCAGTCAGGTGAAGGGAGCGTCGGTGAACAACGCCGAGCCGGATCCGCGGGTGGGCTCACGATTCGGCCCCTACCAACTGATGCGGTCGCTGCACCGCAGCGGAGTCGGTGAAGACTATGCAGCCGAAGACACCCGCACCCAGCGGGTGGTGGCGTTGAAGCTGATCCCCGAACAACTCTCGGGCAACACGGTGTTTCGCAAACGAATGGAACACGGCGCCGAAGCCGTCGGACAGTTGACCGAACCGCATGTTCTGCCCGTCGACGACCGCGGCGAGATCGACGGCCTGATGTTCTTGGAAACGCGGCTGATCGATGGCACTGACCTGGCCACGATGTTGAAAACCGGGCCGTTGAGCCCGCCGCGAGCGGTGGCGATCGTGCACCAGATCGCCACCGCGCTCGACGCGGCGGATGCTGGCGGGGTCACGCACGGCGCTGTCAAACCGGAGAACATCCTGGTCACTGATGACGACTACGCCTATCTGGTGGATTTCGGCATCGCGTCTGCCGCCGAGGAGGTGGAGCCGGGCCACAACGGCGACGAAGCCAGCTATCCAGACGACGTCTATGCGTTGAGCTGTGTGCTCGCCGAGTGTCTGACCGGCTCGCCACCCGGTTCGGCGGCGCCACCGCGGCCCAGCCGGCTGCGGCCCGGGCGAGTGCCGCCGGCGCTCGATGAAGTGGTGGCCCGCGGCCTATCCAGAGATCCCCGGGACCGCTACACCAGCGCCGGTCATCTGGCCACCGCCGCATATGAAGCTCTGACCCGGCCGGAGCGGCATCAGGCCACCAGGATTTTGCGGCGCGGCGGCAGCGCAGCGCCATCCGCCCCGCCTGGCACCGGTCGGACACCGCTGGCCGCCGTGCGCGACGTCGAGTCTTCGCCGAAACGTCTGTTCGCGCCGACCCCGGCGCCGAAATTAGCGGCGCGCCGACCCAAGCGGTCCATACCGGGGCTGGCCCGGCTTCGGCGCCGGCAGAAGCAAATCCTTGCCGGCGTCGCGGCTCTCGCAGTGGTGGCACTGGTGGTCGCTGTCGGATACCAGCTCACTCAAGCCTCGGGCGACACTTCGGCGGCCGCCCCTCGGCAAGAGGTCCTTCCGTTCCACGACCTCGGCTTCCGGCTGGCTCCGGGCGGGGTGGCGGTGGACACCGACGGAGACGTCTACGTCACCAGCCAGGGCGTGTCCGGGCGGGTGGTGAAGCTGCCGGGCGGGTCGACGACACCGACCGTGCTGCCCTCCGGTGATCTGTATCAGCCGCAGGGGGTGGTGGTCGACAGTCACGGCAACGTGTACTTCTCCGACTTCAACAACCGGGTGGTCAGGATGGATGCGGGATCGGACGCCCAGACGGTGCTGCCGTTCGTCGGCCTGGACAGCCCGGCGGGTATAGCGGTCGATGCCAGCGGCAACGTCTACGTCGCCGATCGGGGCAACAACCAGGTGGTGCGGCTAGACGCCGCGTCGAACACCCAGACGGTGCTGGCCTTCACCGGCTTGCGCAACCCGAGCGGAGTCGCGGTGGACAGCTCCGGCGCGGTCTACGTCACCGACACCGACAACAACAGGGTGTCGAAGCTGGCATCGGGCTCTGCCGATCCGATTGTGTTGCCGTTCAGCGGGATCGCCCAGCCGTGGGGCATAGCGGTGGACGACAGCGGCGACGTGTACGTCACTGAACACCGCAGCAACAAGGTGGCGAAGTTGGCGACCGGTGCTGCCATCCCAGCGGTGTTGGCGTTCACCGGCCTGAACGCGCCATCGGATGTGGCTATCGACCGGTCCGGCAACGTCTACGTCGCTGACCGCGGCAACGATCGGGTGGTGAAGTTACCCGGCTGATGGGCGGTGCAGAGTAGCCGTGCAGTAGTAGTTGTCGGCGATCGAACCTGCACCGTCAGTTTGGTCGGGGACCGGTAATCCGTTGTCGGCTAGCAGTTGACGGAGTTGGATGCGTGTCGAGCGCCAGCCATGGTCGGTCAGGTAGGACGCGACGTCGTGGCGTTGGTCCAGGTAGCCGAGGTCATCGAGGTGGATGTCGAGGCCGTGCTGGTACCAGCGTTGGGTGGCTTGCCGCATGACTTGTTCGGATTCTGGCGAATTCAAGAAAACCTCCGCGATCAGCCGGCTGCCGTCGGCGCTGAGGGCGGTGACGTCGTCCAGCAGTCGGTCCTGGGCGTCGGAGGGCAGGAACGCCAGCAGGCCCTCGGCCAGCCACGCGGTGGGCCGGTTGGTGTCGAAACCGGCTTGGCATAAGGCATCCGGCCAGTCGTGCCGCAGATCGATCGGCACCGCCCGCAGGTCAACCGTCGGCTTTTCGCCGAGAGCGGCCAGGGTTTTCTGTTTGAATTCGATGACACGCGGCTGGTCGATTTCAAACAGGGTCATCCCAGTGGGCCAGGACAGCCGGTAGCCGCGGGCGTCAAGGCCGGACGCCAATATCACGGCCTGGCGGATGCCGGCTGCGGTTGCGTCGGCGAAAAACTGGTCGATGCGGCGGGTGCGAGCCGCCAGCAGGTCGGTCATCGGCTGCATGCCCCAGGGCAGGCTCGGAACGTCGACCGCGGCACCGTCCAGTTCGCCGTTGGCCCAGCGGGTGAAAAAGTCGATTCCGACTGCTGCCACCAGCGGTTCGGCGAACCGATCGTCGATGAGGTGAGCCCGGGTAGCCCGGGCTCGGCCAGCGGCCACCATGGTGGCGGTGGCGCCCACGCTGGTGGCCAGATCCCACGTGTCGTTGTCGGTGCGTGACATGCGTGCCTCCTCCCCGCCGTGCTTTACTGTTAGCTAGTTTAACGAGTTGGTTACCGGCTGCCTTCCCGGTTGGCGATAGCATTTCGGTGTGGACATGGTGAGTTCCGGCACTACCGGCCGGTCGGCGTGACCGTGCCCGGCCCCGTGCACAGCCATACCAGGCTGGTTGCTGGCGTGCACGACGGCCACCGTGCGACTCCTGGCCCAACCGTGGCGGTACTGCGCAGCGCCGGTTGGCACCGCGCGGCGCAGTGGGCCCGCCGGCTGGCCTGGACCAGCTTGATCTTGGTGGGTGTGGAAGGCGCGGTGGGCCTGTGGCAGGGCCTGGCCGCCAGCTCCATCTCCTTGACCGGCTGGGCGTTGGGCAGCATTCCCGAAGGGCTGGCCGGTGCCGTGGTGATTTGGCGGTTCACCGGCTCACGCACGCTTTCTGAGACCGCCGAACGGCGCGCCCAGATCGGCGTCGCCGTGTCGTTCTGGTTGAACGCGCCGTATATCACCGCGGAATCGGTGCACCACCTGTTCGGGGAGCAGCGTGCCCAGGCCAGCTTGATCGGTATCGCGCTGACCGGTATCGCAGCCGTGACGATGCCGATCCTGGGTCGCGCCCAACGGCGGCTCGGCAACCGACTGGGTTCGGCGGCCACTGTGGGCGAAGGTGTGCAGAACTACCTGTGCGCCACCCAGGCCGCCGCGGTGCTGATCGGATTGGCCGTCACCGCCAACTGGTCCGGCGGCTGGTGGCTGGACCCGGTGATCGGCTTGGGGGTGGCCGCGGTCGCGGTCTGGCAGGGCTTCCGTTCGTGGCGCGGGGAGGGTTGCGGATGCTGAGTGCACTTCGACATGGACCGTTCTGGCGGGCGGCGGGTATCGCCGCGGTCGCCGGCGTCATCGGTGGGGTGGCGGGGGCGTTACTGGTCGGGCTTGTACAGCACTGGTCGAACTCCGCGCCGACGTTATCGAGCACCGAGACCGCACACGGCCAAGACGTCGCGCTGTGCACCACCTACGCACTGATCACCGCGAACCTGCATCATCCCATCGCCGACGGGATCGACGTGCTGCCGGCTATTCCGCCGCTGCGATTGGCGTTGATCGAGAATCCCGGTGCGGACCCGCAGGTCCGCGACGCAATCTCCGACGCGGTGGCCGGGTTCGACGCCATCCTGGCGAGGGGAGTGGCGGCGCAGGGCCTGTCCGAACCGCCGGAATACGATCAGGCGACCGTGAACGCAGCGTTTGACCGGGTCTCGCAGGCGTGCGGGCTGAGCAAGTAGGAACCGTTGTCGGCAGGTTCGGCGGCGATACGGGCTGCGGCGGTCTAACTCAGTCCAGCCGGTAGCGGATCAGCCGGGAACTGTTGGCCACCACGGCCACCGACGACGCGTTGTGCAGAATCGCGGCCAGCACCGGCGACAGTGCGCCGCCAGCCCCGATCAGCAACCCGACCGAATTGACCGCAATCGACATGGCGTAGTTCTGCCGGATGACGCCGACAGCTCGAGTGCCCAGGTCGCGCACATCGATCAACCGCTGCAGGTCGTCTTTGGCCAGCGCGACGTCGGCGGTTTCGACGGCCACGTCGGTTCCGGCCAGTCCCATCGCAATACCGATATCGGCGACCGCCAGCGCTGGTGCATCGTTGATGCCGTCGCCGACCATGCCGACCACGTGCCCGGCGTCTTGCAGCGCGCGCACCAACTCGAGCTTGTCCTCCGGCAGCACCTCGGCGCGCCACTCGTCGATTCCGAGCTCGGAGGCCACCGCCGCAGCAACTTCGGGGTGATCACCCGTCAGCATGATGATCCGTTGGATACCGTTGGCGCGCAACTGCTGCAACACGCCGACTGCCTCGGTTCGGACCTCGTCGCGCAGGCTGATCAAACCCACCAGGACGCCGTCCACCGCCAGCAGCAGCGGAGTTTCGGCTTGCCGCTGCAATTTGTCCACCCAGGCCGCGGCTTCACTGGACACCCGAACGTCTTCGCCCTTGAGCAGCGACGGGCTACCCAACAGCAGGATGCGTCCGTCGGCTCGGGTGCGCATTCCGAGGCCGACCAGCACCTCGCACTCCTCGTGCGGCGGAATGCTGATATGCCGTTCTTCAGTCGAGCGGATCACTGCCTCGGCCAACGGGTGCCGGGAGTGGATCTCCGAGCTGGCCGCATAGGCCAGCACCTGCTCGGGCTGCCAGTCTGGGTGCAGCGCAACAATATTTGTTACCACCGGTCGCCCGATGGTCAAGGTGCCGGTTTTGTCGAACACCATGACGTCCACGTGGCCGGCCTGCTCCAGGTGCGAGCCACCCTTGATCAGGATGCCGCGACGCGCGCCGTTGCCGATCGCGGCGCTGATCGCGGTCGGCGTGGAAAGACCGACCGCGCACGGGCACGCGATCAGCAGCATGGTCATCGCTCGACGGACGTCGCGGGTGACCACCAGCGTGAGCGCGGAGACGATGAACGAGGCGGGCACGAAGCGCCGGGAGAAGTTCTCGCCGACGGTCTGGATCGGCGCTCGGTCCTGGTGGGCCTCTTCGACTCGGGTGATAATGCGTCCGATGACGGTCTGGCTGCCGACAGCGGTGGCACGCACCACCAGTCGACCGCGGATCACCACGGAACCGGCATGCACGACCGAGCCAGCCATGATGCTGACCGGCAGCGTCTCGCCGGTGATTGCGGACTGGTCGACAATGGCTTCGCCGTCGACCACCTGGCCGTCAACCGGGATCGCCACGTGGTCGTGGACCACCACATCGTCGCCGACTTGCAGGGTTTCGATGGGTACCTGGACTTCGGTGCCAGCTTGTGACGGGTCGCTCAGCCGGATCCAGGCGGTGTCCTGGCTGCCGCGCAGTAGCTCCGAGATGGCGCGCCGAGTCCGCCGCAACGTCAGATCCTGCAGGTACTCACCGATGTTGAGCAACCACAGCACGGTCAGGGCGACGACATTTTCGCGCAGCACCAAGCTGGCCACCGTCGCCGCCGACACCAACGCGTCGGTGCCGGCGCGGCCGCCGCGGATGGAGCGCACCGCCCCGCGCAGGAATGGATAACCGGTGAAGATGGTCACGCCGGTGGCGGCCAGCCGGCTACCGGTGCCCAGCAGCGGTGGACGAGCGAACACATAGCGACGCAGCCCGAGCAACGCCAGCGCGGCACCGCCGATCACCATGCGTAGCACGTCGGTGTTTCGGATATCCGACGATCGTGGTGCGCGCGGGGGGATCAGTTCGACGGTTACCTCGGCGGCGGCGTCGATGGCGGCGAGCACCGCGGCCCGATCACAGCGTTTCGGCGAGTACCAGACGACCACCGACCCGGTGCGCGGATAGGCGTGCACGGTACGCACCCCGCTTTGCCGGTCGACGGCCTCTTCGACCGCCACCGCCCGAGGCGAATTTCCACGCACCCACGGGACTTCGACCCGCATCCGCCCGGCGGCGTCGGAAACCACCAGCACGCCGTCGGCCACCGTCATGTGCTCAGTGCTCGTGGTCGTGCGGAGCGGGTACCGCTGGCGCGGGCACTTCTTCGCCGATTCGTTCCCTTGCCTCGGCGACCACGTCGGCAACCTTCAGCCGGGCCGATTCCGCCACTTCTTCGGCACGCCGGGTTCCGCGCAGTCCCCACTCGGTGGCGGTCACCGCACCTTCGCGCAGCGGAGCCTTGGCGAGCGCCTTACGCAACAACTCGTAGGCACCGACCCCCACCACGCCGGTGAACACCGTGGTCGCTGCCTTTCCGAAAAATCCGTATGCCATCACCGGTCCACCTTTTCACCCTCGCGCTGCCAGAATCATCAGGGTATCAGCATATGAACATGACTGTATAGACCGATGGTCCCGAGGGCTTCCCGAGGGCTATAGCAATGGGAGCAAGTTCGCCGCCCAGCCCAGACCGAGCGCCGACGCGACGGCATTCAACACCGTCATCACCTCAAACCCCACAGCCATGGTGCCCAGACCGACGTCGGCCGCAACCGCAGGCCGATGGCGTCGAGCAGGTTGCCCGCAGCGAGTTCCTGCGTGAACAAACTGACGCCATAGACCGGTAGCGAAGTGATCAAGGCGTTGATGATGTCCGCGGTCGGTAGCAGCGTCGCGTAGCCGGCCGCCAGCACATTGCTGAAGTTGTCGACGATGTCGGTCAGGCTGGGCAGCGTATCGGCGGTGTGATCAAGCTGTTCGGCGATGTTTTGCGGTGACAGCGAAGCAAGGTCGTCGATGAAGTTTTGGAAGCCGCGTCGGGACCGGTCGGCCAGTGCGCCGAACAGTTCGGCCGGGTTGACGTCCGGAAAGAGCGCGAAGGGGGTTGGCACGCCGGCAAATCCCTGATCCCACCCGTGCTCGATATCGCCGTAGCCGAGGTTGACCAAGATTCGCATGTCGGGTTCGAGCAGGTCGTAGAGTGGCTGCCCGACCACCGGGAGGAACTGCAACGGTTGCAGCAGCGGCAGCGTCCCGGTGGGGATCATGAAGTACTGGGTGTGGCCGGTGTAGTCGTTTTCAAACCCGTCGCCGCCGCCGGTGGGGCACTATGCGACACGCACAGCGCGACCGCGCCGGTGATCGCCAGCGGCGCCGCACCGAGCGAGCAAAACTTACGGCCGACCATTCATCGCTCAGAAGATGTCGATGGAGTTCTGGATATCGTGCAGCGCTTCAACGATGACAAAGGACTCGAATCCGGCTGCCACCGTGGCCAGTCCGGTGTTGAGTGCGGCCGGCATCCCGATCGCGTCGATCAGGTCGCCGGCCTGCAGGTAGTGCGTGAAGACGTCAACGTCATAGGCCGGGAGGGTGGTGGTCAGGGCGTTGATGATGTCGGCGGTCGGCAGCAGGATCGCATAGGCTTGTGAGAGTGCGCGGGTGACAGCGTTCACGATTTCGGTGAAAGACTCTGCATCGATGGCTTCCAACGGGTCCGGCGCGGCTTCCACCGTCACGGAGGTGCCGGTGGACGGATCCGACAGATCGGCGAGGAAGTCCTTGAAACCCCGAATAGCGCCGTCGCGGAGCGCTTGGATGATCGTGGTCCATTGCTCGGAGTCAATCTGCGGGAATAAGCCCATGGGGGTCGGCACGTTCGCCGGTGTCTGCGACCAGCCGATGCTGGGATCAGGGCCGTAGCCCAGGTTGACCAAGACTCGCAGGTCCGGCTCGAGCAGGTCGGCCACCGGCTTGCCGGCGATGTCCTGGACCAACGTCGCCAACGGCAACTGTCCCTCGAACGGCATCATGTAGTAGGTGGTGCCGCCGTCGTAACCGGCGGTCGTCGGCAGGATCTGGGCATTCTCGATCTGTTCGGGGGTTACCGCCGGGGATGCATGCCCGGCGATGTAGGTCGGGTGGACGAAGGCTATGCCTGCGACCGCATTCAGGTCGGACAAGAAATTGATCGGGTAGCGCGGGAAGTCGGCGAAGCCGTCGTACTCGAGGGTGTAGATGTCGGTGGGGATACCGGTGTCGGCCGGGGCTGCTCCGCTGAATGTGATGCCCAGGCTCGGGATGACCGGATGGGTGTCCTGGGTCGGAACGTCGAAGCGCTCCAGGATGCCGCCGTTGGGGTTGCTCGGGTCGCCGAGGTTGAAAAAGGCCAATTGGCCTGGTGGCGGCTGAAAGCCCAGCGAACCGTTGGCGATATCTCGCATCTCCAGCGCGTTGATGGTCGCGCTCTGCGAGACGCCACCGACCAGGACATTGTGTCCGGCTTCGAGCTGATCTTTGATCGCCGAGTTGAGGATGGTGACGCCCTGGGCCACCGAGGTGTCGAACGGCAGGCTTTTGATCCCGCTGTCGACCGGCTGCAAGCCCTCGGGTGTGAACACGACGTGTATGGCGTAGTTCTCGAAGCCCTTGGGAATGGCGTAGTTGTCGAAAGCCGTCTGCACCAGGTCGGGCGGCGGGATGGGGAAACCGCTGCCGCCCATCAGCAGTGCCACGCCCGACTCCCCGCCGCCGGAGATTCCGGTGACGTCTCCGGAGGCGAGCTGCACCTGTTGCGCGGCGGCCGCGTTATGCCGAGGCGGGACGGTGCCCGGCATCGCCGACGTCAGACCCAGCAGCACCGTGCCGGTGAGCGTGTACGACACAGCACCCCGCGAGCCGAGAGTGCAGGATTTCACTGGCGGCCTCCCATCGGGGCGATCAACTGAGCACGCGTCGACTGACAGCCCATCGGGAAACCTAAATCCGCTGCTGCTGCGCTGTCAACGAATTGTGTTGACAGCGTTTCCAACTGGCTCGGTCAGCCGAGCACCCGGGTGACCTTCTCGGTAGCTCGCCGTCGCTCCTGTGCCGCCGGGTCGGGGTTGCTCACCTGTACTAGGGACGCGCCCGCCGCCAGCACCGCCAGCATGTTGTTCACCAGCGCAGGCGCGGTGTCCCAGGAGCAGGCGGACCACACCCGATCGGATGAGGTAAAACCCGTTGCGGTAGCTGTCGTTCGGCACCCCGCTAGCACCTGATCCACCGACTGCCCCGCCAGTGCCGGGCCTGGTCGGCGCTCGGCGTCGATCTGGTCGGCGTGCACCCGCACCGCTGTCGCATAGTCGGTGACGCCGGCGGGCAGGTCGGGAACCGAACGGCCGAACGGGTCCAGCGACAGCACCACCACCTCGCCGCTGCTTCCCGCCGCAGCGTCGCCTTCGGCCAAACGTGCTGCGGTGCATAGCGCGACATCGGCCGGACCGGCGGCATCGAGGGTCACCTCGGCTCCGATCCACCACACCCCGAACAGCACCGCGACGGTCTGCCAGTGCGCCGGCAGCAATACCGCGACACGACTGGCCGGGCCGGCACCGAACTCTTCGCGCAGCAGATTGCCGGTCTTGGCGGCCCAGTTCGCCAGCGTCGCCGCGGACAGTTCGATACGTTCGTCGGTGGCATCGTCGTAATAGGTGACTCGTGGACTGACCGGATCGGCGCGCACCAGCGACTCAAGGATGGCAACGCTGAGGTTGGTCACCCGGTCGACGTTAGTCGACGCATTGCGGGTCTTCTGAGCCCGCGGTCAGAATTGGTGACGGAGCGACACTTTCAGCAAATCCGGGGTCTTGGCTGTCTTGGCTGCTGCTCAGCGCGACGGTGCTGCCGCCACCGAGGCCGGATCCGGGACCGGTGTAGTCGTCGGCCAGCACCACTCGTACCGAGCCCGGCGGCACCGACGAGTTCTCGATGACCGGCAACCCGCCCAGTTCTTTGGCCACCGCCTGGGCGCCCGTGTCGCCGGTGTTGGCGGTCTGCACCTGGCTGGCGGTTACCCGGCCGGCCTCGTTATTGCCAACCATGCCCGCGGTGAAACCTTTGGCGGCCAACACGCTCGACACCGCGGCGGCCAGGCCGTTGATGTCGGTGTCATTGAGCACGTCGGCGGTGGTGGTCTCCGGTGCGTAAGCCAGCTGTTCGGTTTTACCGTGGTCCTGGTCATGCAGCAGGCTGGTCACCCAGTCGGCCACTTGGCGCGGGGCGACCCGCCCGACGCTTTGCATGCCGTCGTCACTCCAGCGCACGACGTCACCCGTGCGGTAGAGCCGGCCGCCCCGCGAGAACGGATCGGCGACGAACCGTGCCGACGTGAGCGCGGGCCGGGACAGGTACCCGCGGGCGAGACCGTGC
>CAZPZQ010000035.1:0-17862 GCA_964590745.1 uncultured Mycobacterium sp.
CTGTCGTCGGCCAGGATCGCGATCTCGGTGGGGCCGGCCTCGGCGTCGATGCCGACCTCGGCGCGAGCCAGGCGTTTAGCGGCGGTGACGTAGATATTGCCGGGACCGGTGATCATGTCGACCGGGGCCAATTCGCTGCCGTCGGTGTCGGTGCCGCCATAGGCAAGCAGTGCCACCGCCTGGGCGCCCCCGACGGCCCAGACCTCGTCGACGCCGAGCAGGCGGGCAGCGGCCAGGATGGTCGGATGCGGCAGCCCTGGGCGACCGTGAGGCGACCAGGCCTGCGGCGGGCTGGCCACCACCAGCGAGTCGACCCCGGCAGTCTGGGCCGGCACCACGTTCATCACCACGCTGGACGGGTAGACGGCGTTGCCCCCGGGTACATAAAGACCAACCCGCTGGACCGGAACCCAACGTTCGGTGACCGTCGCTCCGGGGCCAAGGGTGGTGGTGACATCGGTGCGGCGCTGTCCGGCGTGCACCGCACGGGACCGGGCGATCGCCACGTCCAGCGCAGCCCGCACCTCTTGCCCCAGGCGGTTCAACGCACTGTCCAATTCGGCGGTTGGCACCCGCACGGTTGCCGGCCGGACCCGGTCGAACGATTCGCTGAATTCCAGCGCCGCCGCCGCACCGCGCTCGGCGACCGCGTCGACGATCGGCCGCACCTGCGGCAACACGGCTTCGACGTCGACACCACCGCGCGGCAGGGCGGCCCGCAACCGTGGTACGGACAGGTCCGTGCCGCGCAGGTCGATACGCGCCATCAACGGCGACGGATCAGCGTTCACGTCGACCATTGTCCCAGAACCACACAAGTGGATATCGGGTGCGCACCGATGGCCCGATGGCGGCGGGCCGCTGCGCCCGACTCCGCCGCTAGGCTGGTCAGCGTATGCCGCCCTCGTGAACGGAGTCACCGGTGCCCGCGATGGATCACCCGAAAAGTGTTCCGGGTGTGCCGTACATCTTCCCGGACTGGCTGGACTGGGTGCAGGTCAAAATCGAGACCCCGCTTATCCGGCGGTTCGGCCGTGTGCCGACCTTCGCAATCGTCGAGCATCGCGGGCGTAAGTCCGGGCGACGCTACGAAACCGTCGTGCGTGCCTTCTGCCGGGGCTCACGACTGGCGGTAATGCTCGGCCATGGCAAAGCGGACTGGGTCAAAAACGTCCTGGCTGCCGGCGAGGCCAGGGTCCGGCTGTTCCGCCGCGACGTGCATATCACCAATCCGCGCCTGGTCCCGATCGGTGGCGACACCAGCGGGCTGCACTGGATCGTCCGGCTGGGAGCGCGACGGGTCGGTCTGCTGGTCGCCGACATCACCCCACCTGCACCTGAGCAGCCTCGGTAAAGTACCGCACACGCCGATCCAAGAAACGGAGTTGCCATGGCTGCTAACAACGACCCCAACAGCACCCCGAGCGTCCCGGCATTGTTCCCGCCCTGGCTGGACCGGCTGCAGATCAAGTACATGAACCCGGTGATGAAGCGGGCCGCGCGTTTCCTGCCCGGCACATCCATCATCAAGCACCGCGGCCGCAAGTCCGGCAAACCCTACGAGACGGTCGTGACCACCTACCGCAAGGGCAACCTGCTGGCGATCGCGCTGGGGCACGGCAAAGCCGACTGGGTCAAGAACGTGCTGGCCGCCGGTGAGGCCGAGGTCCGGCTGTTCCGCCGGGAGATCCGCATCACCAACCCCCGGATCCTGCCGGTGGGTGCCGCCGACAAGTCGCTGCCCTGGATGATCCGGTTGCAAGGCAGTCGGGTGGCGGTGCTGGTCGCCGACATCGCCTGACCGAGGAACCCGCGCCCCCGCGCTCCTCGACGGTGTGGAGGTTAACGGCGAGCCCGCACAACCGAGCGACTGGATATCTGAGAACCGGGCAGCGCGGCTTCGCCAGCTAGCCGTTCGACTGCAAGACACCCTGCCCGCTGTCGACTTGGACGTTATGCGGGCTTCGCCGCAGGGTCAGGTTCCGCTGCACCGGGCACTGGTTTTCCCGTCGCCGACCTGGCCTGCACAGTTGGGATCTGCATTGCTCGCAGGGCCGGTTCATCGAGCTACCGGACGACGTGCTGGCATTGTGCCGGGAGCTGGTCGAGTCGCTGCCCGAGCCCGTGCTGCGTCGGCCCAGAGCGTTCGGGCCGGCCAAGTCGGCACCGCAAGACTCGACGCCGACCGCGCGGCTGATGGCCCACCTCGGGCGTTCTGTTGATGGCGGCTAACCGAGGACGCCACACCGTTGAATGTCGGCGGCGACGCACCGGGTCAGCCGCGCGGGGCCGGGACTGCTCGAATGGCGCTACATGTCCAGGCCGATGTCCAACACCCGCACTGAATGGGTGAGCGCACCGACCGCCAGGTAGTCCACCCCGGTGGCGGCATAGGCAGCCGCCGTCTCCAGCGACAGCCCACCGGATGATTCCAGCTTGACCTGCGGAGCGCGGGCGTTGCGGCGCTGCACCGCCGTCTGGGTCTGCCAGATCGGAAAGTTGTCCAGCAGCACCAACTCGGGCCCCTCGGCGAGCACCTCGTCGAACTGCTCGAGCGAGTCCACCTCGACCTCGCAGGCCACATCGGGTGCGACAGCGCGCACCGCCCGCAGCGCGGCGACCACCGACCCGGCCGCCGCTACGTGGTTGTCTTTGATCAAGGCGGCATCGCCGAGGCCCATTCGGTGGTTGATGCCGCCGCCGACTCGGACCGCGTACTTCTGCAGTGCCCGCAGCCCGGGCAGTGTCTTGCGGGTGTCCCGGATTTTTGCGGCGGTGCCCTGCACGGCGTCCACCCACGCGGCCGTGCCGGTGGCGATCCCGGATAGGTGCCCGAGCAGGTTCAGCATGGTTCGCTCGGCGGTGAGCAAACCCCGAGTCGCGGCGCGCAACGTCAGTAGCGGCGCACCCGCGCGGACCCGGGTCCCGTCGTCAACCCGGCTCAACACTCGGTATCCGTCGGGTCCGAGCACCTCGTCGAGCACCAGCAACGCGATATCGACCCCAGCGATCACCCCGCCAGTACGCGGTACCAGCGACGCTACCGCGACCGCGTCGGCCGGCACCGTTGCCGCCGTGGTGATATCGGGCCCGCACCGCAGGTCTTCGTCGAGCGCCCGGGCGATGACCAGCCGGGCGTCGGTGAGCTCAGCATCAGAGGGGACCATCAGCACGCGGCCGCCGGCACCTCGATCCGGACCGCGCCATCGCTCAGCCGAGCCACCGTGCTGCGCGCCTGACCACGGTCGGGTTGCGGGTATTCCGCCCGGTTATGGCAGCCACGGCTTTCGCTCCGAGCCAACGCCGCCGCAACGACGACCCGGGCGCCCAGCGTTAGCGACATATCCTCGAAGTCGCTGCGCCGCAACGCTGGCCGGACAGCAGCCGTGGCGAGTAGCTCAGACAGCTGCTGTAACCCGGCAGCATCTCGGACCACCGACGCATGGCGAGACATGGCTTGCTGCACAGCGTCCCGCGGCAATACGGTACGTGGCGTCGGTTCGGGCATGACGGCCCGCACCCTGCCGGTCGACACTGCGTGCGCCGCTGCGGCGGCACCCGCGCGCTGGCCCACCACCAGGCCCTCCAGCAAACTGTTGGACGCTAACCGGTTGGCGCCGTGCATACCGGTGCGGCCCACCTCGCCGGCAGCGAATAGCCCTGGCAGACCAGTGCGTCCAACGGTATCGGTGACCACCCCGCCGCAGCTGTAGTGGGCCCCCGGCGCGACCGGGATAGCCTGCCGGCCAGGATCAATGCCGGCCGCCCGGCACGCGGCGGTGACGGTCGGGAACCGGTTCTCGAATCCGGTGATGTCGCGCGCGTCGAGATATACGCACGCATCCCCCGTTTCACAGCCGATTTCTCTCAGCCGGGTGTCGATGGCGGCCGCCACCACGTCGCGGGGGGCCAAGTCGCCCATCGGGTGCACACCCGCGGTAACCGGGCGACCTTGGGCATCAATCAGTGTCGCGCCTTCACCGCGAACCGCCTCGGTCACCAGAGGCCGCCGTCCGCCGGTCCGGCCGTCGAACAGCATGGTCGGATGGAACTGAATGAACTCCACATCGCTGATCGTGGCGCCTGCCCAGAGTGCCAGCGCCACACCGTCACCGGTGGCGCCGGACGGATTGGTCGTCGCTCGGTACAGCTGGCCCAGACCGCCGGTGGCCAAGATCACCGATGGGGCGTGAATGATGCCGATCCCGTCCGCGTTGGCCACCAGCACACCGGTGACCGCCTCCGCATCGCGCAAGATCTGACACGCCAGGTGGCCGCGGCGGATATCCAATGTCGCCGCAGCATCGTCGAGTGCGCGCTGAACCTCAGCACCGGTGGCGTCGCCGCCGGCGTGAATGATGCGTCGCCGGGAATGCCCGCCTTCGCGGGTCAACGCCCATCCTCCAGCCGATGCGCAATCGAAACATGCACCCGCGCCGATTAATTCGATTACCGCCCGGTACCCGTCGGCGACAATGGAAGTCACCGCATCCGGATCGCACAACCCGCCCCCGGCGGCAAGGGTGTCAGCGACGTGCGCATCGATCGAGTCGTCGGTGTCCGGCAGCACCACCGCGATCCCGCCTTGCGCATAATGCGTCGCCGTCACGCCGGTTTTCCGGTCGGCCTTGTTGAGCACCACCACGCTGCGGCCGGCGCGGTGGGCGGCCCGCGCCGCAGACAGCCCGCCCACTCCGGTTCCGACGACGACAACGTCGGCCGAAGCCTGCCAGGCGGCAGTTGTCACGCGCGGACCGGACTGGATGGCCCGATGGAGACCATGTGTTGCACGCTGCGCAGAGCCTGCCGCGAGATTTCCGGATCGACATGAATTTCGTCCGCACCCTCGATCAGGCTGCGCAGCAGCGCGGCCGGGGTGATCATCTTCATGTACTTGCACATCGCTTTGCTGTTGACTGCTTCGAAATCAACCTCGGGCGCCGCCTTTTGCAGCTGGTAGAGCATGCCGACCTCGGTAGCAACCAGCACCTTCTTGGCTTTCGTTTTGCGGGCCTCGTCGAGCATGCCGCCGGTGGACAAGATCTTCACCCGTTCTTCCGGGAAGAAGCCCTCCCCGACCAGGTAGAGCGCCGAGGTGGCACAACCGCACTCCGGGTGCACGAACAACTCGGCGTCGGGGTAGATACGTGCCTTCTCCTCGAGTTCGTCACCGTTGATGGCGGCGTGCACATGGCACTCACCGGCCCAGATGTGCATGTTCTTCCGACCGGTGACGCGCTGCACATGCTGGCCCAGGAACTGGTCCGGCAGGAACAGCACCTCGCGATCCGGTTCGATCGAGTTCACCACGTCGACGGCGTTCGACGACGTGCAGCAAAAGTCGGTGAGCGCCTTGACCGCGGCGGTGGTGTTGACGTAGGAGACCACGGCGGCACCGGGGTGGTCGTCACGCCACGCCTGCAGATCCTCAGCGGTAATGGATTCAGCCAGCGAGCAGCCGGCCCGCGCGTCCGGGATCAACACCGTTTTGTCCGGGGACAAGATCTTGGCCGTCTCGGCCATGAAATGCACGCCACAGAACACGATGGTCTCCTCGGCGGCTTCCGCGGCGATTCGGGCCAGCCCCAGCGAATCCCCAACGTAATCGGCGATGTCCTGTATCGGGGGCAGCTGATAGTTGTGCGCCAGGATGGTGGCGTTGCGCTGCTTTTTGAGCCGGCGGATCTCGGCTGCCCATTCCTCGTCGGCGTCCACCCCGCTGTAGCCGGCCGGTGTTTTGACGATGCGGGCGGCCACATCGGCCGCCACCGCACCGGTGCCGTTCAGGATGGCCATGGGCGGAGTCCTTTCGCCGAAACGAGTTTTCGACTTATGATCGAAAACATGCCTCATACTAGCACTGCGCACGAAGTCCTCGTCGTCGTCTTCCAGGTTGGCGGCTTGGGTTCGCGCCGGTCCAGACTCAATGTGCTGCTGTGGCAGCGAGCGCGCGAACCCCAAACCGGCAGGTGGGCGCTGCCCGGTGGGCAGCTACGTGACGACGAGGATCTGATGACGTCGGCGCGGCGCCAACTGGCCGAGAAGGTTGATCTACGTGAAATTGCTCACCTCGAGCAGTTGGCGGTCTTTTCCGATCCGGTGCGGGTTCCCGGGCTGCGCACCATCGCCTCGACGTTCCTCGGACTGGTCCCGTCCCCCGCGACACCCGAACTGCCGACCGACACCCGGTGGCACCCGGTCGACACCCTGCCGCCGATGGCATTCGACCATGGCCTGATGGTGAGCCACGCCCGGACCCGACTGGCCGCCAAGATGTCCTACACCAACATTGGGTTCGCCTTGGCGCCAACAGAATTCGCAGTGTCCACATTGCGTGACATCTACAGCGCCACGCTTGGGCACCAGGTCGACGCGACCAATCTGCAGCGGGTGCTGAGCCGTCGCGGGGTGCTCACCCGCACCGGCACCACCGCGCGATCCGGGCGCAGTGGCGGGCGGCCCGCGGCACTGTATCGGTTCACCGATGCCGAACTGCGGGTGACCGACGAATTCGCCGTATTACGCCCGCCCGGATGAGACCGGATAAGTCAGGACTGGATTCTTAGAGGGCTCTTAAGCAAGAATGCTCCGGGTGAACCCTGACAGCTTAGCCCGGCAGCCCGGTGTCGAATGGATCGGACGAGCTCCGCACCAGGAGCTACAGCGCGGCGGCCGCCCGCGGCAACCCGGTGAGGACCCGTTCTACCAGCCACCGGCCGGCTTTCAGCATGCGCTGCCGGGCACGGTGCTGCGTTCCCGTGATGTCGAACTGGCCTTCCTGGGCCTGATCCCGCAGCAGGTGCACGCCACTCAGCTGCTGTACCGGACCTGCGACCGCAACGGTATCCCGGAGGCGACCGTGACGACGGTGCTGGTGCCCGCGGAACGAGATCGCAGTCGACCGTGTCCCATCGTGTCGTATCAGTGCGCTATCGACGCGGTCGCCGGGCGCTGTTTCCCGTCCTATGCTCTGCGCCGGGGCGCCTGGGCGACGGGAGCCTTCGCGCAGTTGGAGTTCATCGTCATCGCCGCCGTCCTGGCGCAGGGTTGGGCGGTGTCGGTCCCCGACCACGAGGGCCGGCATGGTTGTTGGGGAGCGCCGTATGAACCCGGCTACTGCGTGCTCGACGGCGTCCGTGCCGCGCTGAACGCCGACCGGTTGGGGTTGTCCGCGGCGGCGCCGGTGGGGTTGTGGGGGTACTCCGGCGGCGGCTTGGCCACCGGGTGGGCGGCCGAAGTCGCCGCCGACTACGCCCCCGACCTCAACGTCGTCGGCGCGGTGCTGGGGTCGCCGGTCGGTAACCCGGAGAACACCCTCCGCCGACTGAACGGCTCGTTTTGGTCCGGACTACCGGCTTTGATGATCGCCTCGCTGGCGCACATCTACCCGGATCTGAATCGCGTGGTCGAGAGGTACGCCACCGACGAGGGCCTTGCCCTGCTCCGGTCGCTGGAGTCGATGAGCACTGGGAGCGCGATATTCAAGATGCGCCACCGCGATCTGGACGACTACGTCGGCGAGCCCCTGGATATGATTCTGAAAATGCCTGCGGTGCAGCATGTTTTTGCCGAAACCAGGCTCGGTTGCAAGGTGCCCACTCCGCCGGTGTTGGTGATTCAGGCTGTCCACGACCCGGTGATCTCCGTTGACGACATCGACGCGCTGACCGATGCCTACGTCGCCGGCGGGGCGAGGGTCACCTATCACCGCGACAGGTTCTGCGAACATGTGTTGCTGCACCCGATGTCGACGCCGATGGTGCTGGGCTGGCTGCGCGACCGGTTCGCCGAGCGTCCGTTGAGCGATCACCTGGTCCGCACCACCTGGCCGACGTTGCTGAACCCGATGACCTATCTCGGCATGGTGCGCCTGGGTTTGGTGGCGGCCAAGGTCATCACCGGCGCGGCGGTGCACCGTAATCCGATGTGACGTCAGAATCGGCCGGGTAACCGCCGAGGTCATCGCGAGCGGTCCAGGTGGCGCACAGCGCATAGACCAGCGCCGCTGCGGCGGCCGGCAGCAGCAGTGCGGTGGCGACCTGCAGCGGCGCATGGCCGAAGAGCACCGGGGGCGCCTCGGTGAAGTAATAGAACCGCTGATCGGGTGTCACCGGCGCGGTTTCCACGTCGACGGCGCCATACCGGCGGCGCACCAGTCCGGCGCCCACCAGCACAGCTAGCGCGGCCGCCGCGATCAGGCCGACCGACAGTCCGGCCACCATTCCAGGGCCGCGGTGCGCCCGCCACTGCCAGGCCAGCGCCGCCGCCACCACCGCCAATACGCCGAGCAAACCCAGTGCCAGAACGGGCGCGACGAAGAAAAATTCGCCCTCGTCACCGAGGTATGCCTGCACCCGTTCGCCGCCGCGAGTGAGTGCCACCACGCCGTGGATCGGCGGCGCGATGCAGGCCCACAGCACACCGAGCGCCGCGCCGGCCCCGGTGGCCGCTCCCGCCACCATGGCGATGGCAGCCAACCGCGACATACGTGGGCTATCGGTCACCGGTAACCATGCTCAGCCGTCGCTTTTCAGGTCCGCTGAGTCCACTAAGCCATGTCGGGAGCATTTCGCCCACCAACCGTTCGGCCGGACCTGCACCACCATCCGGCGGCCGCACTCGGCGCAGAAGCGCGGGGGCGTCAGTCCCAGTTGCGCCGCGGTCGGCAGCCCCGTTCCCGCCGGGCCGCCGGTGTAGATGTTGTAGACGCCGGCACCGACCGGGGCGGGCAACTGGGTCGCCATCTGCGGTTCGTGGTCTCGAGCGGGCTTCTAGAGACTGTTGTTCAGCGCTTTGATCGGCATCTCCAACTCCGCGAGCATCTCCAGGTCGTCGTCGATGGACCGGCCGAGGGTGGTCAGATAATTGCCGATGATCATGGCGTTGACACCACCCAACAAGCCGCGCTTGGCACCCAGGTCGCCCAGGGTGATCTCCCGGCCGCCGGCGTACCGAATCGTGGTGCGCGGCAGCGCCAGCCGGAAGGCGCCGACGGCGGTAAGCGCCTCGGCGGCCGGCAGCATCTCGGTATCTTCCAGCGGTGTTCCCGGCTGTGGGTTCAAGAAGTTCAGCGGCACGTCGTCGGGTGCGACTTCGGCGATCTCCATGGCGAACTCGGCGCGCTGTTCCAGCGTCTCCCCCATGCCCAGAATTCCGCCGCAGCACACCTCCATTCCGTTCTCGCGCACCAGGTCCAGCGTCTTGCGGCGATCGTCCCAGGTGTGCGTGGTGACGATGCTGCCGAAAAACGAGCGGGCGGTTTCCAGGTTGTGGTTGTACTTGTGTACGCCGATTTCGGCGAGCCGCTTGGCCGAGCGCGGGGTCAACAGCCCGAGGGAAGCGGCGATCGGGATGTCGACCACTTTGCGGATCGCCTCGACGCCCTCAGCGACCTGCTTGAGCAGCTTCTCGTCGGCACCGCGCACCGCGGCCACGATGCAGAACTCGGTGGCACCCGACGCGGCGGTCTGCCGGGCCGCCTCAACCAGGCTCGGGATGTCCAAAAGCACACCGCGCACCGGCGAGCTGAACCGAGCCGACTGCGAGCAGAAGCTGCAATCTTCAGTGCAGCCACCGGTTTTCAGGCTGATAATGCCTTCGACATCGACCTCCGGACCGCACCAGCGCATCCGCACCTGGTGAGCCAGCGCCAGCAACTCCTCGAGCCGATCTTCGGGGAGCTGCAGCACCGCCAGCACCTGGTCTTTGTTCAGCCCCTGGCCGCGCTCGAGCACCTGGGCACGGGCCACCGCGAGGATGTCGCTGTCGGCGGTGTCGGTGCTGGATCGACTGGAATTCATCGCTGCCTGGGTCACCCGATACTCCCTATGGTCTGCGCGGCGTCGCCGCTCGTCACCGGCCGCCTTGAACGGTGTTCAGGTTATGGTAGCGGCGTGCAACTGCACAAAAGCGACGTGGTCGTGGCGGCGACCGCGATCTTGGACCGCTACGGGATCGCGGATTTAACCATGCGCCGGTTGGCGCGGGAGTTGGACATCACCCCGGGGGCGTTGTACTGGCATTTCGCCAGCAAACAACAGTTGCTCGGGGCGGTCGCCGATCGGTTGTTACGCCCGGTCACCGCCGATCCTCGACTCGGCGCCGAAACCGACTGGCGCGCAAGGGTCGTCATGCTCTGCACGCGGATGCGACAAGCGCTGCTCGGGCACACCGACGGCGCGGAGCTAGTCTCAGCCAGCTTCGCCGCCGAGCAGTCCCGCGGCGTCGGCCAGCTGCTGGGGTGGCTGGCCGGCGCCGCCGCCGAAGCCGGACTGGCCGACGACCATGCCGTCCTGGCGGCCCGCACGCTGATTTATTACGTGCTGGGTTCCACCGCCGACGAACAGTCCCGACGACAATGGGATGCCGGCGGGGCGCTGTCGAAGCAACCAACGGCGCCAGCCCTGGCACACGCCGACCCGGGTGCCGGATTCGAGTTCGGGTTGCGGTTGCTCGTCGATGGACTGGCCGCACAATCAACCCGACCATTCGCCGATCGGATGCTCAGCCCGCTTGCTGCCGTCCCACCGGCGTAGCCCGACGAATGCGCCGTGAATCTGCGCCGGCCGACCCACGACCCGCAGGGCACGCCCGAGTTGAGCGCCGTGAACCCGGCGGGCCAGGGTGACGTGCGGGGTCCATTGCCCCGGCAGGCTGTTGGGCGTTGGCACCGACGCGAGATGGGGCCGGCATCGGCGATGCACTTCGGCATGCACGGTCAGCAACTCGGTCGTCGGCACCACCAGTCGGGCCAGCACCATACTGCCCCGGCCGAACAGCACGGGCGCACCGACAGTGCAGTGCACCGGCATCTGCCGGGCCAGGGGCGCCAGTAGGTCATCGATCGCGGCCATCAGCTGAGCGGCGACCAGCAGGGTCACGTGCGGTCGGCTCGCCGGAGCCTGGCTGGGTATGCCGGCAGCGGCCAGATCAGCCCAGAGCTGGCGGATCGCGGGTTCGGTATCGCTGTCGAAGACCAGCTCGACGGTGTGGACCATCAGCTCACCAATGCGGTCACCCAGTCGCGGTCGAACGCCGACGCGCTCATTGCGGCGAACTCGTCGGCGTCGAGGTCACCGGCTCCGGTCGGCAAGACCGCGCGGACCGGGGCGAGCCGGGCCAGGGCGTCCTGGTTGGAGGTGTGCACCGCGGTCGGGTGTGCAGGCCAGCTGCCGATGACCAGCCCGACGCAGCTCAGCCGGTGGCTGGCCAGTGCTTCCAGCGTCAACGCGGTGTGGTTGAGGGTGCCCAGCTCGGCGCTGACCACCATCAGCACCGGTGCCTGCAGATCCGCGGCCAGGTCACGTAACGTGGCGTCGCGGGCCAGGTTGACCAGCAGCCCGCCCGCCCCTTCGACCAGCGTCAGCCGTCCCGGCGAATCCAGGCCGGCGACGAACTGCACCAGATCAGCCCGGGTGGGCAACGCCATGCCGGCGGAGGCGGCCGCGGCCACCGGCGCCAGTGGTTGCGGATACCGGACCAGCCCGGCTAGTTCGGTCACACCGGCCAACCGGGCCACCTCGGCCAGGTCGTCGTCGCCGACGGCGGTGCCGGTCTGCACCGGTTTACCCACCGCGACCGCAAGGCCGCCCTGTCGGGCGTGGGCGGCCAGTGCGGCGGTAGCGATCGTTTTACCAACACCGGTGTCGGTGCCGGTGACGACCAGGAGTGTCACGGCGCGTCGGGACGGCGCTGCAGCACCTGTGTCAGTGCCTGCCGTGCCACATCGAGTTCGTCGGCGGTCAGCGATGCTCGCGCCGTCAGGCGCAGCCGCGACGTTCCGGCCGGCACCGTGGGCGGCCGAAAGCAGCCGACCCGCACGCCGGCGGCCAAACAGGCCGCCGCCGCGGTGACCGCCGCCTGCGGATCACCCAGGATCACCGAGACCACCGCCGAATGTCCCCCGGGCACGCCGCAAACGTCGGCCAGCATGCCGGCATGCCGCAACACCGCACCGGCCCGCCATGGTTCGGCGGCGAGGACGCCCAGCGCCGCTTGCGCCGCCCCGACCGCCGCCGGGGCCAGGCCGGTGTCGAAGATGAACGGCCGGGCCGTATCGATCAGGTGCTCTCGTACGGCGTTCGGCCCGAGCACGATGCCGCCTTGGCTGCCCAACGCTTTGGACAGCGTTGCGGTCATCACCACGTCGGGGGCGCCGGCCAGTCCGGCCTCGTGCACCAGACCACGACCGCCCGCACCGCGAACGCCGAGACCATGGGCTTCGTCCACGACAAGCACAGCGCGGTGCCGCTGACACACCTGGTGCAACTGCCGCAGCGGTGCCATCGCCCCATCGGCGGAAAACACCGAGTCGGTGACGACGACGGCCCGCTCTTCCTCCCGGGCCAGCAGCGCCGCCTCGACGGCATCGACATCGCGATGCGGGGCCACCACCACCCGGGCTCGCGACAGTCGGCAGGCGTCCACCAGCGACGCGTGCGAATGCACATCCGACACCAGCAGCGAACCCGGTCCGGACAGGCCGACCACCGCACCCAGGTTGGCGGTGTAGCCGGAGGAGAACAGCAGGCCGGTGTCTGCGCCGACGAACTCGGCTAGCGCGGTCTCAAGCTCCTGATGCAACTCCGTGTCACCGGTGACCAACCGCGAACCGGTGGCGCCGGCGCCCCAGGTGCGCAGCGCATGAACGCCGCCGGCGATGACGTCGGGATGCTGCGACAGGCCCAGGTAGTCATTGGATGCCAGATCCACTTCGGTGGTGACCGCCGGGCGCGGCCGCAGCCGCCGGCGTAGGCCGGCCGACCGGCGCTGCCGCTCCAATTCGGCCAACCAGGCCAGCGTGGCGGTTTCGGCCTCAGTGCGGGTCATCGCCCTAAAGCCTACGGTGGCCGAGTTTGGCGACTTCGACCATGGCCGAAGTGATCTGGTCGATCTCCGCGGGCGGACAGATGAACGGCGGCATGGCGTACACCAGGTTGCGGAACGGCCGCAGCCAGACGCCCTGTCGCAGTGCGACCGAGATGGCAGCCGGCATGTCCACCGTCCGGTCCAGTTCGATGACGCCGATCGCACCGCACACCCGTACGTCGGTGACTCCGGCCAGCGACCGGGCCGGCTCCAGGCCGGCGCGCAGGCCGCCGCTGATCTGGGCGACCGCCGAACGCCAGTCCTTCGAAAGCAGTAACTCGACACTGGCCGCCGACACCGCACAGGCCAGCGGGTTGGCCATGAAGGTCGGGCCGTGCATCAGCGCACCAGCCGGCCCGGATCCGATGGCGTGTGCCAGTTCGGTGCCGCACAGGGTGGCGGCCAAGCTGAGATAGCCGCCGGTGAGCGCCTTGCCGACGCACATGATGTCCGGACTGACGCCGGCATGGTCGGCGGCGAACAGCTCACCGGTGCGACCGAACCCGGTGGCGATCTCGTCGAAGATCAACAGCACCTGATGGCGGCGAGTGATCTCGCGGAGGTCGCGCAAGTAGCGCGGGTCGTGGAAACGCATACCGCCGGCGCCTTGCACTACCGGTTCGACGATCACCGCCGCCAGTTCGTCGGCGTGCCGGGCCAGCTGCGTTTCGAACGCCGCACTGTAGGCCGGGTCGTAATCGGTGGGGACCTGCGGGGCGAACACCTGAGCGGCCAGCACCGAGTCGTCGCCGGTGCTCCAGAGCCGGTGCATGCCGCCATCCGGGTCGCAGACGCTCATCGCGGCGAAGGTGTCCCCGTGGTAACCGCCCCGCCAGGTCATCAGTCGTCGTCTGACCGGGTCGCCACGGCCACGCCAATACTGCAACGCCATCTTCACCGCGACTTCGACCGCGACCGAACCGGAGTCGCTGAAGAAAACCGTGTCCAGGCCGGCCGGGGTGATCTGCACCAGCAGCTGGGCCAGTCGGGCTGCCGGTTCGTGGGTCAGGCCGCCGAACATGACGTGGCTCAACACACCCGACTGCGCGGTCAGGGCCGCATCCAGTACCGGATGACCGTGGCCGTGGATCGCGGTCCACCACGAACTCATGGCGTCCAGCGCCTGCACCGGCGCGTCGTCGACGACCAGGGTCAGCCAGGCGCCGTGCGCCTTTAGCGCCACCACCGGCATGGGCGTGTTCGCGCCGATCGTGCCGTACGGGTGCCATAGGTGTGCAGTGTCGATCGCACTAATCCGCTCGGGGCTCAACCGGGCCACGAAGACCGAGGGTAATCCAGGCCCGTCGCCCTGGCGCTGCCCAGCCGGGCACCGGTGCCCGGGCCGCGCAAGTGCCGATCACCGTCCGGTCACGGTACGGCAAAAGTTGTTCTCCGCCGGGCGGACAGCGGTCGACCGCCGGTACTGTCGGTAACAGAGTTCCTGAAGTGACGGGACTGACAGAACTTACTGAAGTGATGGAAATGACTGAAGTGACTGAAACATCTGCTGTGGCGGTACGGCGGAGGAGGAACCCGATGAGACGCGTCTGCGGCGTGGCAACCGGCATGGCGGTGCTGCTGGCCCCTGCGATGATCAACCCGAGCGCGGCCGGCGCTGACCAGCCCAACTGGCCGGCGGCCGGTGGACAGCCGATCGATTACGTGATTCAGCGCGCCGTCTCGCAACGCGGGGTGCCGTATGTGTACGGCGGCGGCGACACGAACGGACCAACCAGCGGCGTCCGGCCGCCCACCCGGGCCCTGCCCGGCGGCGGCACGCTTCCGGGGACACCGTCCGCTGTCGGCAGCACCGGCTTTCCGGGCGCCGGCCGTCCCCCGGCGGTCCCGGTCAGCCCCGGCCCGGGCGTCATGCCGAGACAGGGCGTCACACCGGGCAGCGTCACCGTCGGGTTCGACTCGTCCGGACTCATTCAGTACGCCTTCGCCGGCGCGGGCATCAAGATGCCGCGCACCTCGGGCGAGCAGTGCAATGTCGGCCGCAAGGTACCGCCCGCCCAGGCCCGCCGTGGCGACCTGATCTGCTACGGGCCCGGCGGCAACCAGAGCGTGGCGTTGTATCTGGGCAATGGACAGATGATCGAGGGCACCGAACCCGCGGTCACGATCTCCCAAGCACGCACCACCAACATGGTGCCCTACCTGACCCGCATCATCGAATCCTGATCGGGACACCCGAACGGCAACCACGCTGACCGGTTGTACCGGCGGCGACGCAGCGCGATTACTCCGGCTACCGGCGCGGGTTGGGTAAATTGTCTATCGATCATGATGACCCTCACCGCGGCTCCGGTAGCGCCGCCTGACGTTTCGCGGGACGCCCCTGTCGCGATGGGGACCCGCAAGGCGGGCTTCTATCGGCACGACCTCGACGGGCTGCGCGGTGTCGCCATCGCGCTGGTCGCGGTCTACCATGTCTGGTTCGGCCGGGTGTCTGGCGGTGTGGACGTATTCCTGGCGCTGTCCGGCTTCTTCTTCGGCGGCAAGTTGCTGCGCGTCGCGTTGAACCCGGCATCGTCGCTGTCCCCGGTGCGTGACGTGGTTCGCCTGGTGCGTCGACTGCTTCCCGCACTGGTGGTGGTGCTGACCGGCTCAGCGGTGCTGACCATCCTCATCCAGCCGCAGACGCGCTGGGAGGCGTTCGCCGACCAGAGCCTGGCCAGCCTGGGCTACTACCAGAACTGGGAGCTGGCCAGTACCGCGGCCAACTACCTGCGGGCTGGCGAAGCGGTCAGTCCGTTGCAGCACATCTGGTCGATGTCGGTGCAGGGCCAGTTCTACATCGCGTTCCTGGCGCTGATCTTCGGATTCGCCTACCTGTTTCGCCGGCAGCTCGGCAAACATCTGCGCATCGTCTTCGTCGTGCTGCTCACCGCATTGACGCTGGCGTCGTTCAGCTATGCCATCGTCTTGCATCAGGACAACCCGGCCATCGCCTACTACAACAGTTTCGCCCGAGCCTGGGAGCTGCTGATCGGAGCGCTCGCCGGCGCGCTGGTGCCCTACATCCGCTGGCCGCTGTGGCTGCGAACCATGGTCGCCACCGTAGCCCTGGGTGCCATCTTGAGCTGTGGGGCACTGATTGACGGCGTGCGGGAATTCCCCGGCCCGTGGGCACTGGTGCCGATCGGCGCGACGGTGCTGTTCATCTTGACCGGAGCCAACCGGCACACCCACCCCAGTACCAGCGCGACACTGCCGTGGCCGAACCGGCTGCTGGCCGCCCCCGCGCTGGTGACGTTGGGCGCGATGGCCTACTCGCTGTACCTCTGGCATTGGCCGCTGCTCATCTTCTGGCTCTCCCACACCGGCCACCGACACGCCACCTTCATCGAAGGGACGGCGATCCTGCTGGTATCCGGGGTGTTGGCCTACCTGACCACCCGATTCGTCGAGGACCCACTGCGCTATCGCGCACCGGCCGGTCCCGGTCCGGAACCGGTGCTGACGATCCCTTGGCGCTCCCCTGCACGGGCTTGGTACGTGCTGCGTCGCCCGACGATCGCGCTGGGGTCAAGCGTGGTGCTGCTGGGGGTGGCCTTGACGGCGACGTCATTCACCTGGCGTGAGCATGTCACCGTGCAGCGGGCCGACGGCAAGGAGTTAGCCGGGCTCAGCTCGCGCGATTACCCCGGCGCGCGTGCACTGACCACCAACGTGCGGGTGCCTAAACTCCGAATGCGGCCTACCATTCTGGAAGCCAAGAAAGATCTGCCCACCTCCACCAAAGATGGCTGCATCAGCGACTTTTCCAACCCGGCGCTGATCAAGTGCGACTACGGCGACACCGACGCCAAGCGCACCATCGCGCTGGCCGGCGGTTCGCACGCCGAGCACTGGCTGACCGCGCTGGATCTGCTCGGCCGCATGCATCGTTTCAAGGTGGTGACCTACCTCAAGATGGGTTGTGCGCTGTCCACCGAGAAAATGCCGTTGATCATGGGCAACAACGCCCCGTACCCGCAATGCCACGCCTGGGTACAAAAGACGATGGACCAGTTGGTCACCGACCGCCCCGATTACGTGTTCACCACGTCCACCCGGCCGTGGAATATCAAGCCCGGCGATGTGATGCCGGCCAGTTACATAGGCATTTGGAAGAAACTGTCCGACAACGGCATTCCCATCCTTGCGATGCGGGACACGCCGTGGCTGGTCCGGGACGGCGATCCGTTCGAGCCGGCCGACTGTCTAGCCTCCGGCGGCGACGCGGTGTCCTGCGGAATGAAACGCGCCGACGTCCTCGCCGACCACAATCCCACCCTGGACTTCGTGCCTCAGTTCCCGCTGCTCAAGCCGCTGGATATGTCCGACGCCCTGTGCGGCGCCGAGCACTGCCGCGCCGTGGAGGGAAATGTGTTGATCTACCACGACTCTCACCACCTGTCCGCGACCTACGTGCGCACCATGACCGGCGAACTGGGCCGGCAGGTCGGTGCCGCCACCGGCTGGTGGTGAGATCCTTCCCAGCGCCGTCGCGGACACGGATAAGGTCGACCGGTGTCGCCCGATGAGTCAGGTGCCGGGATCGCACCCCGGCTAGGCACGGTATGGCCCGGCCATCCTTTTCCGCTCGGTGCCAGCTATGACGGCGCCGGCACCAATTTCTCACTGTTTTCCGAGATCGCCGAGCGGGTTGAGCTGTGCCTGATCAACGACGGCAACGAAACCCGGATCAACCTCGAAGAAGTCGACGGCTTCATCTGGCATGCCTATTTGCCGGGCATCGAGCCCGGGCAGCGCTACGGGTTCCGGGTCCACGGGCCGTTCGAACCGGCCAGTGGTCATCGGTGCGATCCGAGCAAGCTGCTGCTCGACCCGTACGGGAAAGCGTTTCACGGCGACTTCGACTTCAGCCAGGCCCTGTTCTCCTACGACTTGGCGGCCGCGGCCCGCGACCCCGGCGATGCCGGCACTCCGCCGATGGTCGACTCGCTGGGCCACACCATGACCAGCGTGGTGATCAACCCGTTCTTC
>CAZPZQ010000036.1:0-17800 GCA_964590745.1 uncultured Mycobacterium sp.
TCGCAGGCGTCCAACGACACCTTTCCGACCGCCACCCACATCGCCGCTACCGAAGCGGCTGTGCGGCACCTCATTCCGGCGCTGCAGGAGCTACAGGACGCACTGGCCGACAAGGCGCGGGAGTGGCGCACCGTGGTGAAGTCCGGCCGCACTCACCTGATGGACGCCGTGCCGGTCACGCTGGGACAGGAGTTCTCCGGATACGCCCGCCAGGTCGAAGCCGGTATCGAACGGGTACATGCGTGCCTGCCCCGGCTCGGTGAGCTGGCGATCGGCGGCACCGCGGTGGGGACCGGCCTCAACGCGCCCGACGGCTTCGACGTCAAGGTGGTCGAAGCTCTGGTCGCTCAGACTGGCCTGTATGACTTGAGCGCCGCCAAGAATCACTTCGAAGCGCAGGCGGCCCGCGACGGACTGGTCGAGGCGTCCGGCGTGCTGCGCACCATTGCGGTGTCGCTGACCAAGATCGCCAACGACGTGCGCTGGATGGGATCAGGACCGCTGACCGGGTTGGCCGAGATCCACCTGCCTGACCTGCAACCGGGTAGCTCGATCATGCCCGGAAAGGTGAATCCGGTTCTGCCCGAAGCAGTTACTCAGGTAGCCGCCCAGGTGGTCGGCAACGACGCGGCGATCGCCTGGGGCGGCGCGGGCGGCGCATTCGAACTCAACGTCTACATCCCGATGATGGCGCGCAACGTGCTGGAGTCGTTCAAATTGTTGACCAACGTGTCGCGGCTGTTCGCCGAGCGCTGCATCGTCGGCCTGACCGCCAACGTCGAGCATCTACGCGAGCAGGCCGAGTCGAGCCCGTCGATCGTGACCCCGCTGAACTCGGCAATCGGTTACGAAGAAGCCGCCGCCGTGGCCAAGCAGGCACTCAAGGAGCGCAAGACAATTCGGCAAACGGTCATCGACCGTGGCCTGATCGGCGACAGGCTGTCGGTTGAGGAGTTGGACCGTCGGCTGGACGTGCTGGGCATGGCCAGGGTGCAGGACCAGGGTTAGCATCCGGTACACTGACGCGGTCGACCGTCCCAGAGTGGCGAGTCGCAGCAGTCTTTCCGCGCAACGGGTGCGGCCGCGTTATGGCCGTATCCCGGAGCGTGGACCCGTGTGAGCAGTGTGGCTCACGGCTGTCGCATCTTCGGTCGACGAAGCACGTATCTGCACCGGGTTGCGACCAACTGCCGGACCAGGAAGGCCCAACTGTGATCGAACCGACCGTCGCCAGGAATAGTGCAAGCCTGCGGGCTCAGCGGGCGTCCAGCGGAACTGTCATCCGCACCGCCACGCCGGCCGTCGCCGCACCCGCGGCGACGTAGTCGGTGCTGCGCGTATGCACGGAATAATCATTGACGGCTCCCAGCAAAATTGTCCCGACGCCCTCGCTGGTCGCACTCGCACCTGGTGCCGCTGGTACGGCATCGATCACGTCATCACGCTGTCCGCCGACGACGACCTCAGCGAGCTGTTCGACGAGCACCCGGCCGACGGCGATGTGGTGGTCATCTGTTCTGACCGGCACCTGACCCCTGCCGTAGTCCGGCTCCTAACGTTGCGATCGGTACGCATACCGGCGCACCTCGTGGTGTGGAGCCCCGGCGACGGCGGCATAGTGGTCGCCGCCCGGTTGGCGCCAGCTGACCTGCTCCAGATGAATTACCATAATTTTTCCGACTTCCAAGACGAGCTACGGAAGCTCACCGACATCGAAAAGCTGCCGCGGTATGCAGTGGAGGACATCATTGCTAGCGGGGCGGTCAGGGTCGGCGGGTCATTCGCGAAGTCCGGTGTGCGGCAGTACTTCAGTAAGCACGCCGACGGTCTAGGTTCGCGGAAGTTGCGCGACGAAGCGCTCTTCTATGCCCGCCTACCAGAGGCATTGCGCAGCCGTTATCCGGAACTGCTGTTCTCGCATACCGAAGGCAGCCCGGTCCGGCTGGGACTCGAATACGTCGACCAACCGAACCTGCGCGACTTATTGCTCGATCTCCGGATCCAGCCGGACCGCGCGTCGTCGGTGCTCGAGCAGGTGCTGGACTACGAATACAATCACGCTTACCTCGAGTATTTACAGGAAACCCCACCCGGATACGTACAGGACTATCACTTCGACCGGGTATGGAGTCGCCTAGCGGTGACTATCGACCTCGATGCGGATTTTGACACCCTGATCCGGAGCCGCCGGCTGCAGCTGAACGGTCGGCTCATGCCGAACATTCCGGCGATGTTGTTCCAGCTGGAACAAGACACCGACGCGATCCGGGAATTAGCGCCGCCGGGGGTGTCCCCGCACATTCACGGTGATCTGCACCTGGAGAACATTTTGTATGATCAGGCGGCAGATGAGTTTTGGCTGGTCGATCCGCGCGGCTACTCGGTTTGTGATATCTACTACGATCTTGGAAAACTAGCCCACAGTTACAACGGACGCTACGACCTGCTCCACGAGGGACGCCACCAGGTGGCGTACCACACCGAAAACGACACCGCCGCCCTAGAATTGTCGCTGAACTCGGCACATCTGGAGAGGCTATACAGCCAGCTGGAGCGTCTTATGCACGGTGTCGTCGCAAATGTGTTGCGGTCGGACATCGCGGAGTTGGCGCCACGGATCAATTTCAACGAGGCCATGCACTTCTGTTGCGACATGCCCTTTCACATACATCCGGATGCGTCACCGAATGTGGCGGTAGCCATATACGCCACGGGGGCGCTGCTCTTGGCGGGCGTTCTGGACGAGTTCTCCATCGAACCGGATTACTCGGAAGACACTCACCGCGCCGGCCTACAGCGCATGGAAGATACTGCCCGCGCCAAGTGGCGGCTCGCCGGCTAGCGCTTCGCCGGCAGGAAACATGCCCGACGTGCACGCCCAGTTGGTTGTCCTCGACATCGACGGCACGCTGTTGGATGCCGCCAATCCCCTCTCCGATGCGACCACCGGAGCCCTGCGTGGCCTACAGCAGCGGGGGGTGCAGATCGCCTTCGCCAGCTCACGGCCGTTGGAGTCGGTGGAATTGCTGGCGCGAACCGTCGGCGTGACCGCGCACTTGATCGCATGCAACGGAGCCGTAGCGGTGTGTGCGTCCGGCCGCGAGCTGATGGCGCAGAGTTTCGTGATGGACATGCAGCTCATCGCGGCACTCCGGAGATTTTCGGCGGCCGGGGGTCTGGTGAACGTCTACCGGCGGTCCCATTGGCTGGCCGTCGGGCCCGCCGCATCGATCCGTCACGAAGAAGCAGCCACCGGCTTGACGGCAGACGTCCGACCTTCGGTGGACGCCCTGGTGGACATCGCTGGAACACCCGTCCTGAAAGTCATGTGTCGCGGTAGTCGATCCGCCTGTGCACAGTTGCTCGACGAAGTGCGTGGGTTTGCAGGGTTGGCGGGCGTGGTGAGCGGGTCGGATTGCTGCGACATTCAAGCCGACGGTGTCGACAAGGCACGCGCCGTCAACCGGCTGCGTGGAGATCTCGGCATCGCACCGAGCGGTGTGGTGGCCTTCGGCGACAGTGACTCAGATGCGCTGATGCTCGGCTCGGCTGGCTACGGCGTCGCTGTGGGTGCTGCCAGTGCCAGCGCGCGAAACGCCGCGCGCGAACACATCGATGGCCCAGGAACCGACGCGATAGCCGAATGGCTGGACCGAGTCACCCTGACACCCAACTGACTATGGGCAGCACTGATGTCTTGATCCTGGGCGCCGGCGGACGAGTTGGCCAAGCGTTGAGTCACTTGTTGCCGCGTTACGGTTTGTCCGTCCGGGGCGTGCCGCATCGCCGCGGGGCGTCAGGCACCGGCGTCGATGTCTGTTGCGAGGACGAACTCGTCGCATGCGTCGCGGAAATCGATGCCCGCGTGGTGATATACGCCGCGGCAATAGCCGACCCCGACCGTTGTGAACGTGACCCGGCCGCGTCGTACGCCGTCAATGTCACCGGCGCGAGCCGGCTGGCCGCCGCAGCCGATCGGCACGGCTGCCGGATCATTTACTACTCGTCCGACTATGTGTTCAGCGAGCCCGGCAGGTATTTCGAGGACGCCCAACCGGCGCCGCTGCAGGTCTACGGCCGACACAAGGCCGAAGCAGAACAGTTGTTGTTGGAGCACCGCGACAATGTGGTGATCCGGCTGCCGTTACTGTTCGGCAGCCGAGACTTCATTGCAGAGGCCGTTCGAGCCATCGCCCACGAAGAGCCGCTCTCATCCGATGACCGAAGGCGCTACCCGATTCCGCTGGAGCACGTCGCGCAGGTGACGGGCACCATCATCTGCACGGGTGGCCGGCCAGGGATTTACCACGCCGTCGGTGTCGACGCGGTGACGAAGGCCGAGTGGGCAAGTTACATCGCTCGACTACTCGAGAAGCCGGTGCCGCAGGTCGCCGGTCCGGTCCGACGCACGATTGCGCGTCGGCCATCGGATGTCGAGCTGGCCACGCGTTATCCGGAAATGCGCGCTGACGCCGGCACGTTGTGGACCGCCACTCGCAGGCGGGTCGCCGAGCTGGTGGCCGGGAGTGACTAGAACGGGATCACAGCGTGACCAGCAGCCGACCGTCGACCCCGCCGTGTTCGATGCGGCGGTGTGCTTCCGCGGTCTCGGCCAGCGGTAGACAGCCGGAAATCTGCGCGGTCAGCCGTCCGGCTGCCAGCAGCTGGTTGATCACCCTGGCGGCAGCGGCCAAGTCGGCGGCGCCGGCTCGACTGAGCACGAAACCGAGCAAGCTGATGTCACGGGTGTACAGCCGCGCCAACGTAGGCGTCCGCTAGGTTGACCGCGACCGCGTCGACTCGCACGAGCACGTCGGTATCGCTCAAGCTCGGCATGGGCATTGGGCCGACACGGATTTGGCCGGCGCCCCCGAATGAAGTGACATAGGCGGCTCGCATCATCTGACCGGTCATGGTGCCAGGTATACCCGCCGGCGCGACGAGTGCGGTCGGTCGCGCGCTGAGCATCGGTGTCACATCATCGGCCGATAAGCTAGGCGCGAACTTGATGCCGTCGACAAGCCGGGTAATTAATCGGTCGCACATTGCGAAACATATGGCTATTCATCGGTCTTTCAACAACTTCGGCGCGTTGGCAGAGACGCTACGAGTAGCACATATTCGACGTCTCCGGTATGATTTTCGGAAACGACAATAAGATAATCCACGTAAGTGCGGAGAATGACCTGTTTGGCTCATCACGGGCTGGGTCTTGGAAGTCCGCTACACCGTCGTCGTTCCCCGCGTGCTGAACGAAGGACGGTGCCAGCGCTATGCGACCGAAGCGTATTGAAGATCAGTTCAACAGAAGCGGTAGGCGCGTGCTCTGGTTTCTGGGGCAACAGGAGTGGCTGGACCGGCCCAGCTACCGGTTCGAAAACGTCTTGAGCTTCATCTACAACGCTTTCGGACGCCGGCGAGACCGGGTCACCAATGCGCTGCACGGGGTTTGGCTCGGCCACCCGGTGCACCCGCCGCTGGCATCGTTTACCAGCGGCGCTATCGGGACGACGGTAGCGCTCGACGCCATCAGCGTGCTGCCAGTCCGGCGCTCGTCGCAACCCATCGACGCAGCACGATTCGCCCGTCATGCGCTCGGCCTCGGCATCGTGGCGAATCTGCTGTCGGCTATCACCGGCGTGACCGATTGGCAGCACACCCACGAACAGGACCGTCGTATCGGCCTGGTGCACGGCATCGTGAACGGTGTCGCGACCGGGCTGTATTTGAAGGCGTGGCGGGACCGCCGCCGGGGTCACCGGCGCCGCGGAATCGTGATCACCGCGCTCGGGTACTGCCTCACGACCGGCAGCGGCTACCTGGGCGGCGCGCTGGTGTTCGGATCGGGTATCGGCATCGACCAGTCCGGTGAGCGATTGTCGGCCACCGGGTGGACACCGGTGCTGGCAGCCGAGTCACTGCCGAACGGCGGACTGCACCGGGTGGAAGTCGACGGGGTGGGAATCGTCTTGTCCCGCACCGGCGACGGGCAGGTTTCCGCGTTTGGCGAATACTGCCCGCACCTGGCGGCGCCGATGGTCGATGGCTGGGTCGACCGGGATCGGATTGTGTGCCCATGGCACGGCTCACGGTTCGCGATCGAATCGGGAGAGGTGCTGCGGGGTCCCGCAGCGGCGCCGCTGCCGCGCTATCCGGCCCGGGTTCGCGATGGAATGATCGAATTGTGCGGCGGTGCACCGGATGCCTGCGCCGCTGGGAGGGGCGTGCACAAGTGAATGCGTACGAAGTGTTGCAAGACCACCACAGGACTCTCAAGGGGTTGTGCGAGAAGATCACCGGTACGCCTGCCGACAGCCGCGAGCGCGCAGAGCTTTTCGACGGATTCTTGGTCGAACTCGACATTCATTTCCGCATCGAGGACGACATCTACTATCCGGCGTTGGCGGCGGCCAGTACGCTACTGGCGATCGCGCGCGCCGAACATCGTCAGGTCATGGATCAGCTCGCAGTCGTGCTGCGCACGTCGCCGACAGCGCCCGAATACGACGACGAATGGCGTTCTTTCACCACCGTTTTGACGGCACACGCCGACAAAGAAGAGCGCGACATGATCCCCGCACCTTTACCGGTGCAGATCACCGACGACGAAGTCAACGACTTGGGTCGGCAGATGACCGAGCGGATCGAGCGGCTACGCAACTCGGCGCTCACCAGACTGCGGGTGAAAGCCAGGGCAACTCTGCTCCGGGCGATGTAGCCAGCCCTGCGAGCCACTACGCCCCGTTATTCGGCCCGCCCGAGTTGGCACCGGAAATGTCGGTGATCGGGAAATTCGGCATCGGCGCCGGGGACGGCGTGTTCGGCAGTGTCGGGATGTCGGCGGCCGGAATATCGTGCAGGTCGTTGGCGGGCGGTCCATTGTCCCGCCCACCGTAGACACTGCCCGGCCGCCGCGGGCCGAGCAGCTGGCTGACCGTGACCAGGTGATATCCATTGGCCTTAAGTACCGGAATGAACTGATACACCACGTCGACGGTCGATGAGTAGGTGTCGTGGAACAGCACCACCGAGCCGGGCTTGGTCTGCGTCATCAGCACATCGCGAGTGGCTGCGGTGTTCGAGTCGTTGATCCAGTCGAATGGGATGACGTCCCAGAGGATCCCGGCCAGCCCCAGTTTGGCGGCCTGCTGGTTCACCGCGTCATTGGTCAAGCCGCCGGCCGGCCGCCACAACGCCGGGGTGTGTCCGGTCGCGGCGCCAATCACGTCGTTGGCTCGGGACAACTGGCCGGCGATGTCCTGCGCCGGGATGTCGGTCATGTTGGGGTGTTCCCAGGTGTGGCTGCCGATTTCCATGCCGGCGTCGGCAATGCGTTGAGCACCCGCCGGGTTCGCAGCCACTTTGTTGCCGATCAAAAAGAAGGTGGCCTTAGCGTCATTGTCGACGAGGATGCGTAGCAATCGGTCCGTGTACGGGCTGGGACCGTCGTCGAACGTGAGCGCCACACACTTGACCAGTGCGCAATCCACCGGTTCAGCACGGGCCCGGTGCAGGTGGCTCGTGCAAGCGCCGAACACCATGATGGGCACCGCGGCGGTGACACCCACCGCCGCCCGCCAGTATCGCCTGGGCCGCACCCGCGTAGCCTACGGCAACGCGGCCGGATCGATCTCCTCCAGCATTTCGATGGCCAGCGCGGCAGTCGCGGATCCGCTCACTGCGCAGCACCGAGACGTGCACGAATAGCGGGTGTGCCAATAGACTTGCACTCACACTTCGCCGGTGCACCGTGCGTTATCCGCCCGCGAATGGACGTGCCATCACGCTGTGACGGAACCCGTACCGGCGGCCGAGAACTCCCTCGGGACGTCGTCCCACGCCTGCGCCCGGCGCCGCCGCCAGCGGTATTCCGCGGAGCAGCCCTTCCGACCCCAGCCTGGTGCCGGGGGCGGTGGCAGCGTTGCCGACCTTCGCTGCTGCGGTTGCGGCGCTCGTCGTGGGCGCAGCCGTGGGCCAACTCGGCGGCACCGACAAGTTGCCGACCGTGCCCGCGTTACCCATGACCGCCGACGCGCTCACCGACGCGGGCGCGCCACCGCCCAGCTGTCCGCCCAAGATTCCAGCGATGCCGGGCAGCTTCGCTGCGATGTCGGCTCCCTTGCCGGCGCTCGCCGCTGAGGGCATGCCTTCCTGGATCTTCATGAAATGCTCCGCGTCGCCCAGGTGGTGGTAAACCATGTTCATGTCGTTGTGGTAGAGCGACACCATCAATTGCGACAACGGAGACGAGGCCCAACTGCCCGATCCGGTCGGCTGGCCCAGCAACCAGGCCAGGATTGAGCCGGGGGTTGCCGGCGTGGTGGTCCCGGGGGTGGATGCGCCCGACGACGCGGGCAGGGTCATGGCCTGCAGCGTGGAGGGCACCGACGACAGCGATTTGACGCTGGTGCCGACCGCTGTTTCGGCGGCGTGGGCCACCGCGGCAGCTTGACCAGCCTGCCCGCCCGGGTTGGTGGTGGGCGGCGGTACCTCGAAGGTGGATAGTGTCGACGCGCCGGCGGAGGCGCCGGCATAGCCGTACATCGCGGCGGCATCTTGAGCCCACATTTCGGCGTAGTGGGCTTCGGTCGCCGCGATCGCCGGTAGGTTCTGGCCGAAGAAGTTCGTCGCGATCAACGTCATCAGGAGTGCACGGTTAGCCGCGATCACCGGCGGCGGCACCGTCATGGCGAACGCTGCTTCATAGGCGGCTACCGCCGACTTCGCCTGGATGGCGGCCTGCTCGGCGTGGCCGGCGGTTGAGTTTAGCCATGCCAGGTAGGGTGACGCGGCCGCCGCCATCGACGCCGATGCGGGACCCAACCACACGCCGGTGAGCTCGGAAATCACCGAGCCGTAAGACGCTGCCGTTGTGTAGAGGTCGGTGGCCAATCCATCCCACGCCGCCGCCGCCGCTAGCAGCGGCCCTGAACCGGGCCCGACGTACATCCGCCCGGAGTTGACCTCCGGCGGTAACGCCCCGTAATCCACTAATTGACTCCTGGCTCCAACCGGCGATGGCTCATCCGTTCGGCGTGGCGCTGCGACGTCTCTCGCTGTGTCGTCATGAGCGCGGTGGTGCCCTCCTCGTCGGTAACCGTCGGCGCCAGCGGTATTTGAGCCCTGACCCTGCCCGTCAACGTGAGGGTAAGCGGTGCGTTCCGGCTTGGGGTATCGCTGAGGTCAACTTTCCACCACAGGTCAACAGCAGTTCACTTGATGATCGAACTGTTCACGTTCAGAGTCTTCAGTTCACCTGCGTGAAGGGATGATCCACAGGTGGTGAACATTTGTCTTTGGAGGTGCACTTTCGCACGCATGCTCCCTAACCTCACTGATGAGCGGCCTCTCGGGAGCCTTTCCGGAAGCCGTGGACACGAGATCATTCGAGGAGGAGCCAGCGTGTCGTTCGTCAGCACCCAGCCCGAAGCGCTATCTGTCGCGGTCCGCAACTTAGCAGTGATCGGTTCGTCCCTGGCCGCGCAGAATGCCGCCGCAGCAGCCCCGACGACGGGGGTGGCCCCGGCGGCAGCCGATGAGGTCTCTGCGCTGGTGGCGGCCCAGTTCGCTGCGCACGCCCAGATGTATCAGGCGGTCAGCGCCCAAGCCGAAGCGATTCACCAGATGTTTGTGAACATGCTCAGCGCCGGTGCTGATTCGTATGCGGCCACCGAGGCCGCCAACGCGGTCGCGGCCAGCTGAGGGAACCAGTCATGCTGGATTTCGGGGCGCTACCGCCTGAAGTCAACTCCGCGCGCATGTACGTCGGTTCTGGTTCGACCCCGCTGGTGTCGGCGGCGTCGGCCTGGAGCTGGCTTGCCGGTGAATTGGAATCAGCAGCTACGGGCTACGACGCCATCATCACACAACTGACCAGCGAAGAGTGGCTGGGCCCGGCATCTGCGCAAATGGCCGCCGCGGCCACGCCGTACCTGGCGTGGATGCACGCCACCGCCACGCAAGCCGAACAGACAGCCGCGCACGCCAGGGCGGCGGCGAATGCTTACCAGACCGCGTTTAGCGCCACGGTGCCGCCGCAGCTGGTCGCGGCCAACCGCGCCCAGCTGCTGCAGGCGGTGTCGACCAACATTCTCGGCCAAAACACCCCGGTGATTACGCAGCTCGAGGCGCAATACGGCGAAATGTGGGCGCAAGATGTCGCAGCCATGTACGGCTATGCAAGTCAGAGCGCACCGGCCGCCGAGGTGACGCCATTCACCGAACCAACGCAGACCACCAACCCCGCCGGGCAGGCCATGCAGGCCGCTGCGGTGAGCCAAGCCGCCGCCACATCGGCGGGGGTCGGCACGGAGTCGACGCAGGCGCAGGTGGTGTCTTCGGTGCCGCCCGCGCTGCAAGCACTCGCATCACCCGCTGCGACGGCCGGAGCCGCTGCACCGGACTCGCTTCCGGACCTGTTGAAAACGAATCCGCTGGTGGACATGTGGGCAACGTTTGTCAGTCCCACCCAGAACAGCCTCGCGATGATGTATCGGGCGACCGGCATGGCCACCCACTTTCAAAAGCTGATACCGGCCGCCGCCAAGGCCGCCGGCGACGGGGCCAAGGCTGCAGCGGGTATACCCGGTCTCGAGGGTCTGCTGGGCGGCCTGGCCGGTGCTGGCGGCGCGCCGGTTTCCGCGGGGATGGGTGCGGCCGCCCCGGTCGGTGGCCTTTCCGTGCCACCGGCCTGGCCGTCGGCAGCCGGCCCGGTCACGACGCCGGGGGCTTCGCCGCTCCCGATGAGCACGGTCACCGCCACCCCGGAGCCGGCCGGCGCCGGAAACCTGTTGGGTGGAATGCCCCTGGCGGGCGCAGGGGCGGGCGCAGGCGCCGGAGGCGGGCCGCGGTACGGCTTCCGGCCCACGGTGATGATGCGCCCACCGTTCGCCGGTTAACTGCGCGAGGCCCGGCCGAACGGGCCCGGAACGAGAGCAACCGTTCAGGTAGGTGAACCGCCGGCGAATATCGCGGATACAGTGACACCCGTCGGGGCTGAAAGTGCACTCGACCGGGTTAACATCCGGATTATGGATGATCGCGACAAAGATCCGGCGGTCGTCCTGCCCTACCTCGTCGGGAGGCGGCTCGAGTCCGCCGAAGTCCACCAAGCGTTCGGCTACGGCAAGTCCGCGTACTACAAAGCGGCTCGAGAGGGGAGGCTGGTCAACGCCGACAACCTGATCAAGGTGGCCGGCTATTTCGGTCTCAACCCCGTCGAGTTGCTGGTCCGCTTCGGGTTGCTTTCGCCCGAGGCGGTCACCGAATATCTGGAGTCACTGCCGGCCGCGACACTGCCGGCCGCATCGAAGCTGCGTGACTTCCGTCCCGATCCCGCCAAGCCGCCGTTATAGCAATACAGCGGAAAGGATTACCCCGCGATGGTGTCCGTCCTCGTCACCGCCACACTGTCCATCATCTTGTGCAGCTTGTGGATTCGGCGTGGCGCTTGGCGATCCCGTTGGGAAGTCGGCGCAAACATCAACATCGCGCTGCAGGGCTGCGCCATTGTGACCATGTCGCCGTGGGCATCGGCCGCCCTGGGACCGCACCTTTACCGCATTGTCGGACGATGGAACGTCGAAGACCTGCTGGGTGGCATCTTCCTGATCGTCGCGGTGATGGCGATCATCCACCACGGGCTAACCAGGCTTTCGCACCAGGACCAGGTCCAGGCGTTGTTCCGCAGCCAGGTGTTGACACCGGTGTTGGTCGGCGTCCCGCTGCTGATTACGACGTTCGCTATCGCTGACGAGCGCTACTACCACGATCTGTTCCCTGCACCGGTCACCGACATTTGGCTGGGCGCATATTGGCTGGTGCTGGGTGGTCTGCTCATCTATTTGCTCACCTACGCGGGCCGGGTGTTGTTGATTCTGCGCCAGGACGGTCGGGCAACACTGACGGCCGACCTGTACCTGGCGGCGGTCGCACTGGGTGTGCTGGCGCATGCGCTGCAAATAGGCACGGCGTGGGTTGGCGTCAATATCACCTTGCCGGTCTGGTCGTTGCTCTGCGCGGGCGCGGTCGGTTTCGCCTATGGATCCGCACGATCTTGGCACGCCAAAATCAGTTGGTTCGTGCGCGATCCGCGATCTGGTCCCGACCCCCAGTTCAGGCCCGCATAGTCGCTGCGGTTAGCCCAGGCCGCACGGATCCAGGTTGAGCGGATATGACGCGGTGGCGTTTGCCCGCTCACTCATCGCCGTCGTCCCGACGTGACGTTCGAAGATACGCCACCCGCGGTCGGTTCGCCGCAGGCGATCGGTCATCGCCGAGTAGACCCAGATGGCGGGCAGATTGTCCGGGGCGCCGTACACCTGTCCGGTGACCACGCCGCGTGGCGCCTCGGCGGTGTAGCGCACCAGGAGGTTGTGGTAGCGCACGATCACCCCGTCGTCGTCGGCGTCGACGATCGGGTTGGTCGCGATCCGGCTGATCCCGCGATCAACGTAGGGACGCACCTGTTCGAAGAAGCGGCGGGCTTCCGCTTGGCCACGGCTGATGCCGGCGCTGTCGTATGTCGCGCTGTCCGGCAGGAACGCCTCGACCATCGCATCGACATCCCAGGCGTCGAACAACAAGTTCACCCGGTTGACGAAGTCGACCGCAGATATCCGGTCTTCGGCGCAGACGGTGCTATCCAGGGTGATCGGCGGCAGGTTCGGCATCACGGCACCTCCGGTCGCTGGTAATTCCCACGTCGTTCAAAGTCTAGACCATGATAGTTCACTTGTTGTTAACTTGATCGGCGGGTCGACCATCGGGTCGGACTTGGTGGGCGGGACGGCGGATCGTACGGGCGTCACGGTGGGTCGGGTAGGGTGACCCCGGCCGGCACGTCGCCGACGCGTTCGGCTGTCGCGGGGATCCGTATTTCCGCCCCCGCTTGGCTGCACTCGTCGGAGTGCACGCTGACGATCATCACACCGCGCAGCGTCCGTGCCGAAGACCTCTGCAACGAGATCGTCTGCGTGGTGGATTGGCTGGCCGCGGTTCCGTGCGGCCCCACGCAGGGGAACTCCACCGTCTGGGGCCGCGACCGCCAACTGCCGTCCCGGAAATCCAGCACGAGGGTGTTATCGCCGCCTTTTGTGCTCGCCGTTTGATGATCGGCGTCGTCGAGGAGTTGCCCGGTGGCAACGCATCCGGCAGGAGTGCATACCGCGCGAAAGGCCCACCAGGTGCTCACGTTCGGCGGTTGCGGGGCCGGCGTTTCGTTGTAGGTCTGCTTGGCGCGGTTGACGTCGATGCGATACGAGCCGTCGAGCATCTCGCTCGGACCGGGCACGCTGGGGGCGCCGACGGTCGGTGCAGCGGCCGGAGGAGCCGACGCCTGGGCGTCGTCCGGTGGGCTCGTATGCGGAGCGGGTGGAACGTTGTTGTGACGGCCGATCACGATGCCGACGGCGAGCATGCCCAGACACACCACCGCAGCGCCGGCCAGCCCGTAGGCACGGCGCCGCTTGGAGCTTATCTTGGCTCCGCTTTCAAAGCTTCCGCCGGCGGCCGTCCGGCTCGCAGGTGCCGCGACGAGGCGTTGATGGTGGCTGCGCTCGGGTTCGGTCACTGTCAAAGCGTCATCGGCCCGGTTGTCGTCCGGGTAGTCGACCGCGGCGAGGTAGGCCTCCGGACTGTACGCGGCGGTGGACGCTCCGGTGCACTGGTTGAGCGCATCGGCAAATTCCGCGCAGCTGCCGAACCGCTCATCGGGTTTTTTAGACAGCGCTTTGGACAACACCTCGTCGATGTCGGCGGCCCTCGGGCCACGGTCAGACAGCTTGGGCGGCATGGCAGTCAAGTGTGCGCTGATCACGCCGACCGGGTTGGCATCCTGGAAGGGCGGCACGCCGGCAAGCAGGTAAAACGCTGTGGCCGCAAGCGAGTACTGGTCGGAACGAGCGTCGGTGGAAAGACCCTTCAGTTGCTCGGGTGCCGCGTAAGCCACCGTTTCCGGCGTCAGATTCGCCGTCGCAAAGCTATCGGAACCGCCGCTTGCCCAGGTGAATCCATAGTCTGTCAACAGAATTCGGCGTTCGTCGGCTGCGGCTTCGGCTAGCAGGATACTGCTCGGCTGGACATCGTGGTGCACCAGTCCGCGCTGGTGAAGATAATCCAGCGCGGTGGCGACGGCGGTGATGACCGCAAGCGCTTCACCTGTATGCATACCGCTCGGAAATCGCTGCTGAATCAGTTGAGCGGCGCTGATACCGTCGATGTATTCCGTGGCGAGCCACAACTTTCCGTCTGATTCGCCGCTGGCGTACAGCTCGGCGAGGTGCGGGTGATATAGCGTCGTCAGCACTGCGGTTCGCCGCCGGAACGCTTCCTTGGACTCGACGTCGGGCGTCGTTGCCGAGGAGAGGATCCTCACGGCGTCTCGGCGGGGCAGCCGCGGATGTTCGGCGAGGTACACCTCACCCGTCGTGCTGGAGGTCAAAAGCCGCACGATGGTGTAACCCGCGAAGACCGCACCGCTGGCCAACGGCATCTCACGATTTTAGCCGCCCCGCAGGGCACTCCGATTTTCTCGATCTGTTCACCTGCCATCCACTCCACCGATACGCCGAAGCCGGGCGGCACTCCTAACGTCGCTGTGGACGTACGGATCCCGCGGACCGGCGGGATGCGAAACCGATGTATCCCACCAACGGAAAGGGCGCGAGCTACCGATGTTCGTAATCCGGTTAGTTGACGGGCAAGAAGTCCAGGCAACCGACGGCGACCGGCTTTCGGTCAACGAGGACACCGGGGTGGTCAGCGTTTCTCGCGCTGACGGGTTTGAAGAAGTGACCACACATTACTCGCCGTCGGTGTGGGGATCGGTGACACACCGCACCAAGCGCACCGACCTGTCGCGAGCTTCGTAGCAATTCCGGTCATGCCGCCACGTTGATGCCGGCCAGTGTCGGGGTTGTCGAGCTGATATGTGACGTCTCGAGATCACTGTTGCTTAGCGCAACAGCCGGAGATGCCTGTTGGCTTCGTCGACGCCGAACCGTGTAGCAAAGCTGCGCAATTGCTCGGCAGCCCTCGACGGTGTGCTCGGCAGTGACTCATCAGGTCCGCGTTCGACGATCCGTGCCTGCTGCGCGCAGGCACCGAACGGTTGTCCGGTCTGCCGCCGTGCCATCGTTCGATTCCGATGACGACGTGGACCTTCACGGCGTAGTGGATCGCGTGGTGCCCGGGTTCGGTACCGGGGTCGAGCACTTTGCCGCGCCACGCGCCGTAGGTCACCAACTGCTGCAGTACCGTTGCGGCGCGCCGATGTCCCGTGGGATCAACTCCGCTGAACCCTTAACCGAGGGGGAGCCGTCGGCCCAGTGATACCCACCGCCATCCGCCAGTATCGCCTGGGCCGCACCCGGGCGGCCTAGGACACCACCGCCGGATTGATCTCCTCGAGCATTTCGGTGACCAGCGCGGCAATCGCCGACCTTTCACTGCGCAGTAACGTGACGTGTGCGAATAACGGGTGTCCTTTGAGTTTTTCGATCACCGCGGCGATGCCGTCGTGGCGGCCGACCCGCAGGTTGTCCCGCTGAGCGACGTCATGGGTGAGTACCACCCGCGACCCGGTACCCAACCGCGACAGCACGGTCAGCAGCACGTTGCGTTCCAGCGACTGCGCTTCGTCGACGATGACGAAGGAATCATGCAGCGACCGGCCCCGAATGTGGGTCAACGGCAACACCTCGAGCATGCCGCGGCACAGCACCTCTTCGAGCACCGCCGGGCTAGCCAGCCCCTCCAGCGTGTCGAACACCGCCTGCGCCCACGGCCCCATCTTCTCGTTCTCGCTGCCCGGCAGGTAGCCCAGTTCCTGGCCGCCGACGGCGTACAGCGGCCGAAACACCACCACCTTGCGATGGCTGCGGCGCTCCAGCACTGCCTCCAGGCCCGCGCATAACGCCAGGGCCGACTTGCCGGTGCCGGCTTTGCCGCCCAGCGAGACGATGCCGACCGATTCGTCAAGCAACAGATCCAGCGCCACCCGCTGCTCGGCCGAGCGTCCGCGCAACCCGAAGGCTTCGCGGTCGCCGCGAACCAGTTGGACGCGCTTGTGGGCGTTGACCCGACCCAGCGCGTGCGAAGCGCCACCGAGTAGACGAATACCGGTGTGGCAGGGCAGGTCTCGCGCTGCCGCCAGGTCAACCTCACCGTCGGCGAACAGCGTGTCGATGTCGTCGGGGCCGGTTTCGATTTCGGCCATTCCGGTCCATCCCGAAGTGATGACGTCTTGCGCGTGGTACTCGTCGGCGGACAGACCCAGGGCCGCGGCCTTGACCCGCAACGGAATGTCCTTGCTGACCAGGGTGACGTTCCGGCCCTCGGCGGCCAGATTGGCGGCGCAGGTCAAGATCCGCGAGTCGTTGCTGTCGGTGCGGAATCCGGCGGGCAGCACCGCGGGGTCGCTGTGGTTGAGCTCAACATGGAGCGTACCGCCTTGCCCGCCAACTGGAATCGGCTGATCGAGCCGGCCGTGTTCCAGCCGTAGGTCATCGAACAGGCGCAGCGCCTGACGGGCGAACCAGCCGAGTTCATGGTGATGACGTTTGGCTTCCAACTCGCTGATCACCACCAGCGGGACGACGACTTCGTGTTCGGCGAACCGGGCGCACGCCCATGGATCCGACAGCAACACGGAGGTGTCCAGCACGTAGGTCCGGATTTCAGGCACCGGCGCTCCCTGAGTTGACGGCGCGCGCGGCCCCGCACGAGCACTTCGACGGAGTGGCAGCACCAGGACCGGGGCCGGTCCTGCCGTCGGGATAACCGGAGGTGCCGCAGGGACAGCACAGCGTATGGCTAGCCATCACTTGCGAAGCTACCCTGGATCGCTGGCCGCGAGGGTACCTGTCGCCAGCCGACACGCCGGGGCAATCACCGGGATAGCGCGCGCCCGGGGCAAACCTCGACCCTCAATCGATAACGAATTGCTTCAAATCCGGGTGGGTGGCCAACCCCCACGCGGCGATCCGATCGGAGATCACCCGGCGCAGTTCGTCGGACCCGAAGATGCCGGCCTCGCCGATCGCGGCCACCTTGTCCTGGTAGGGCTCGATGTCACCGCCGACCACGTCCAGTTCTGCGGACCGGGCGCCTATCGCGGCCACCGTCTCGTCGTGCGTGTAGTCCAGGCAGTGGGCGATCAGGTTGGCGAAGAACTCCTCATGGCGTTCTTCGTCGGCGGCGATCCGGTTGATCAGGCCTTTCAGCACCGGTTCGTCGATCCGGTCAGCAAGGTTGCGGCAGAACACGGCCCGGGAGCGCTCGGAAAGTGCCATGTAGACCAAGGTTTCGACCTGACTGTACTGGTCGGCGCGGTAGCCCTTCATCATGTGTTGCATCCGGACCCGCTCACTGGCGTCCGGGTCGATCTCACGGGTCACCACCAGGTACTCGCGCAACGCGATCGCGTGCAGGTGCTCTTCGGCGGTCCATCGGCCCAGCCAGCGACCCCACTTGTCCTCCAGGATGAAGTGCTCGACGAGTTCGCGGTGGTGGCCGGGCAGGCCGTCTTTGTCGATGAGCAGCACCGCGCACGCATCGGTGATCAGCGCGGGCAGGGTCACCTGGGACGGATCCCAATCCCGGCCGCCGAGGAAGGCGAAGTTTTCGCCCTGGTCGAACGGCACGTAGTCGTGCGCGAACCACGGCTCCTCGGAATCGAGGTGGCGGATCATGTTGGCGGCCACCACCGGTTCCAGTTCCAGAGTCAACGCGTTAGCGACGGGTTTCTCGGCCATTGGTAGTCAGGGGCGCGGTGTCTGCAGAGCAGACCCGTTTCCCCATC